>JAKARG010000234.1 GCA_021819345.1 Actinomycetes bacterium
TTCCGATCTGGTCGCGACGAGATGGACCCGAGGCGACTCGAAGGTGAAAGCTCGCACCGGGCCACCGGGGTCGGCACCGCCGTCCGAGCACCGCCGTCCGAGCACTCCCGTCCCGGCTCTCCGGTCAGGCGCGCAGCTCGGCGCGATGAGACCCGCAGACCGCTGCGACCGCAGCCGCACGGGCGGCGGCCAGCTCGGCCTCGCCGAGGGTCCGCTCGGGCGCACGCAGGCGGAGGCGGAAGCCGAGGCTGCGGTGGCCCGGGGGGACCTGCGCCCCGCGGAACACGTCGAAGAGCCGCAGGGACTCGAGCAGCTCGCCGGCCGCCGCCCTCAGGGTCTCGGCGACGGCCGCAGCGGGCACGTCGTCTGGGACCACGAAGGCGAGGTCCAAGTCGCTCGCCGGGTAACGCGACACCGCCGGCGCCGGCACGCTCGCCGGCACCGACCGGACCGCCCGGGCGAGGTCGAGCTCCATCCAGGCCACCCGACCGGCGATCCCGGCGGCAGCGAGGACCTCGGGGTCGACCTCCCCGACCCACCCGAGGGGCTCCCCCTCACCCGGGAGGATGATCGCCGCAGTGCGGGTCGGGTGCATCCCGGGATGGGTGGCAGCGACGAGCTGGCGCTCCGCCAGGCGCAGCTCCGCGCCGAGGACCTCCCAGATCCGCACCGCGGCCGGGGCGTCGGCCCCGGCGACCACGACACCGAGCTGCTCGACCTCCACCGGCAGCGGCGAGCGCCCCGGGTCTACCGGAGGGGCGAAGACCACGCCGAGCTCGAACAGAGCCGCCTCGGCCAGCTGGCGATCGGCGTTGTGGCGGACCGCGCCGAGCAGGCCGGGGAGCAGGGAGGGCCGCAGCAAGGGCTCGTCACGGTCGAGGGGGTTGCTCACCGCGACCACCCGCCCGTCCCCGCCGATGCCGCAGGCCCGCAGCTCCTCAGCGGAGAGGAACGACGCGCTCCACGCCTCGTCGAGCCCCAGCCCGGCGAGGACGTCGCGCACCCGACGCCTGGCTCGCTGGTGGCGATCGAGCGCGCCCCGCCCCTGCGCCGCAGGCACCCGCCGGGGGACGTTGCGGTAGCCGTGGATCCGGGCCACCTCCTCGATGACGTCGATCTCCCTCGTGGTGTCGGGTCTCCACGAGGGCACCGAGACCTCGGCTCGCCCAGCCTCGTGGGGCCCGACCCCGAAGCCGAGCGGCCGGAGCGCGCCGGCGACCTGCGCATCGGTCAGCTCGGTCCCGAGGAC
This sequence comes from Actinomycetes bacterium, assembly GCA_021819345.1. Taxonomy (GTDB): domain Bacteria; phylum Actinomycetota; class Acidimicrobiia; order Acidimicrobiales; family Palsa-688; genus JAKAQB01. The sequence continues at coordinate 1,250 of JAKARG010000234.1, forward strand.
GAGGTTGACCCGCGAGGTTCGCAAACCGAGGCTCACCGCCGCCGGCAGGTCGGCCTCGGAGCGGACGTCGAGGGTCGGGCCGCGCCGCGGCGTCGTCTCGGATGCGCCGGCGAGCAGCTCGCCGAAGCGCTCGATCGCCCGGGGGGCGAGCTCGGGGTCGACCCCCCGCTCGAAGCGCAGCCGCGCCTCGGAGGACAGCCCGAGGCGCTTGCCGGTGCGGGCCACCCCCGCCGGGTCGAACCAGGCGGTCTCCAGCAAGACGTTCGTCGTCTCCGCGGTGATCTCGGTGCCGGCCCCACCCATCACCCCGGCGACACCCACCGGCGTCCCCTCGGCATCGCAGATGAGCAGGTCGTCGGCGACGAGGCGCCTGGTCACCCCGTCGATGGTCACCAGCTGCTCGCCGGGCACGGCGCAGCGCACGAGCAGGCCGCCTCCCCCGAGGCGGTCCCGGTCGTAGGCGTGGTTCGGCTGGCCGACGTCGAGCATCACGTAGTTGGACACGTCGACGACCACGTTGAGCGGGCGCATGCCGGCGAGGGTGACCCGCCGGGCGAGCCACGCCGGCGACGGGCCGACCTGCACTCCCGACAGGAGCGACGCCGCGAAGCGGGGGCAGCGGTCGGCGGCCTCGACCACCACCGCCGGCAGGTCGGCCCCCGGGTCGAGCGACATCGGGCCGGAGGCAACCGGGCCCGGGGTGCCCACCGGCCAGGAGAACGGCTGGCGGAGTGCCGCTGCGAGGTCCCGGGCGACGCCCGCCATGCACAGCGCGTCGGGACGGTTGGGCGGGACGTCGAGGTCGAACACCACGTCCTCGCCCCCGAGGACCTCGACCAGGTCGTCGCCGGGCACCGCCGAGCCGCCGGCGAGCACGAGCAGGCCGTCCACCCCGGCGACGGGGGGGAGGCCGACCTCCTCGGGCGAGCAGAGCATCCCGTTGGACCACTCGCCGCGCATCTTGCGCCGGGCGATCTCCATCCCTCCCGGCAGGACCGCGCCTACCCGGGCGAGTGGCACGAGGTCCCCGACCACCAGGTTCGGCGCGCCGCAGGCGATCTGCAGGGGCTCGCCGTCGCCGGCGTCCACGTCCACGAGGCGTATCCGATCGGCGGCCGGATGGGGGCGGACGTCGAGGATCCGGGCGACCACCACGCCCCGCAGGCCTGCGCCGACCACCTCTACGCCCTCGACCACCAAGCCGAGCTCCGACAAGGCGGTCGCCAGGTCTTCCACGGGCAGGTCGAAAGGGGCGTAGTCGCGCAGCCAGGAGAGCGGGGCGAGCATGCTTGGGCCTCTCTTCTCAGACCTGGTGGAGCAGGCGCAGGTCGTTGTCGGTGAGGGCTCGGAGGTCGTCCAGGCCGGCGCGGATCATCGCCAGCCGGTCGATCCCGAACCCGAAGGCGAAACCCGTCCAGCGCTCGGAGTCGACCCCGACGGCGTCGAGCACGTTCGGGTCGACCATCCCGGCACCGCCGAGCTCGATCCAGCCGGAGCCCGAGCAGGTCCGGCACCCCGCGCCGCCGCATACCGGACAGGTGACGTCGAGCTCGGCGGAGGGCTCGGTGAAGGGGAAGAAGGAGGGCCGGAGCCGGGTGAGCATCTCCTGTCCGAAGTAGGCCCGGGTGAAGACCTCGACCGTCCCCGCCAGGTCGGCGAAGCCGATGCCCTCGTCGACTACCAGGCCCTCGATCTGGTGGAACACCGCCAGGTGCCGCGCGTCGGGGGTCTCCTTGCGGTAGCAGCGCCCGGGCATCACCGCCCGCAGCGGTGGGCCCACCGTCTCCAGCAGGTGGACCTGGACCGGAGAGGTGTGGGTCCGCAGCAGCACGCCCTCGGGCTCGCCGAGGTCGAGGTAGAGGGTGTCCCACATGCTGCGGGCCGGGTGGGCCGGCGGCATGTTGAGCGCCTCGAAGTTGTACCAGTCGGTCTCGGCCTCGGTGCCCTCGACGACCCCGAAGCCCATGCCGACGAAGATGTCCTCGAGCTCGTCGCGGGTCCGGGTGACGAGGTGGAGACGGCCACGCTCGGGGACGCCGCGGACCCACGCCCGGGGTCCGAGCAGCGACGCCTCGGTCAGGTCGAGCCGGTCCTCCTCCAGGCGCGCCTCGCGCCGGGCAGCCTCGAGCAGGTCGCTGCGGGTCCTCGCCAGCTCGGCCAGGCGCGCCCGGGCGGCGTTGAGGTCCGCCCCGAGCTGGCGGCGCTCGGCCTCCCCGAGCGCTCCGAGCCGGGACCCGAGAGCGGCGAGAGCCGAACGCCGGCCGAGCAGCTCGGCCTCCGCGCTGCGCAGGGCGCCGAGGTCGGCGGCGCCGGCGAGCGCCTCGGCGGCGAGGGCCTCGATCGCAGCCAGCTCGGCTCGGATGTCCTCGGAGGCGCTCACGGGGCCGGCAGCGTAGCCAGGTGGGGGGTGCCGGCGCCGACACCCGAGATCGACTGCGAGCCGGGCGCCCCGGGGGCACCCCGGCGCCGGCGGGCGACCTCGAAGCAGAGCACGGCTGCCGCGATCCCGACGTTGAGCGACTCGGTCCCCGCCGCCATCGGGATGGTGACGGTGCCGTCGAGGCGGGAGGCGAGCTCCGGCCCGAGTCCCGCCGCCTCGTTGCCGAGGACGATCGCGCTCGGGCGGCCGAGGTCGGCGGCGAGGTAGTCGACGCCGCCTCCGGCCAGCGCTCCGAGGCGGTTCAGCCCCCAGGAGCCGAGGGTGTCGAGCGCCTCGGCGGGGTCGGCCCCGTTGACCACCGGCACCCGGAACAGCGCCCCCGCCGACGCCCGGACGGTCTTCGGGTTGAGCAGGTCGACCGACCCGGCGCAGGCGACCACTGCATCCGCGCCGGCTGCCGCCGCCGAGCGCACCACGGTGCCGGCGTTGCCCGGGTCGCGCAACCCGGCGCAGACCACCACGAGGTTCCCCACCCTGCCTGCGAGCCGGGAGAGAGGGACGCAGGGGTCGGCGACCACGGCGAGCACCGGCTGGGGGGACACGGTGCCCGAGACCCGGGCGAGGACGCCGGCCTCGAGGTCGTAGACCCCGGCTCCGGCGGCGAGGCAACGCGACGCCAGCTCCCGCGCCGCCGGCCCGGCGGCCGGGTCGAGGTAGACGGACTCGACCCGCCCGGCGGCCAGGGCCTCTCCGAGCACCTTCGCGCCTTCGACGACAAAGGCGCGCTCTTCGACGCGGCTGGCTCGGCGCTCTGCGAGCCGCCGGAGGCGGCGCACCCGCGGGTGGCGGTACCCGAGGGCGGGCAGGGCCAGCTCCGGGCTCAGGCCGAGGCCGGCCCGGCGGCCGGGGCAGCCTCGCGGGCCACCTCGACCAGTGCAGCGAAGGCCGCCGGTTCCCGAACGGCCAGGTCGGCGAGGATCTTGCGGTCGACTTCGACGCCGGCCGAGTGCAGCCCGGCGATGAACCGGCTGTAGCTCATCCCGTGCTGGCGGGCGGCAGCGTTGATCCGTTGGATCCACAGCTGGCGGAGATCGCCCTTCCTCGCCCGGCGGTCCCGGAAGGCGTACTGCAGGGAGTGCAGCACCTGCTCGTTGGCAGCCCGGTACGTGCGGCTCTTGTTGCCGAAGTAGCCCTGGGCCGACTCGAGGACGGCCCGATGGTGCTTCTTCGCGTGGACTGCCCGCTTGACTCGTGCCATTGCGGTCTCCTCTCGGGTTCAGGGGTTCAGTGACCGAGCAGGCGCTTGATCGCCCGGACGTCGCTCGACGCGACATCGGTCTCGTGGGTGAGCCTGCGGGTCCTCGTGCTCGACTTCTTCTCGAGTAGGTGGTTGTGGAACGCTCGCCGCCGGCGCAGCTTCCCGGTACCGGTCACCTTGAAGCGCTTCGCAGCGCCCCGGTCGGTCTTCATCTTCGGCATCGGTGCTCCTATTGGTCGCTCGGGGAGGAAGGGACGGAGGGGGGGACCTGACCGGCGGCGGCCAGGGCGCCGGGCGCAGCCTCGGGCACCGCAGGACCGGCGGCCGGGGCGGGACCGGCGGGCACCGCTGGGCCGGCGGCCGGGGCGGGACCGGCGGCCGGAGCAGGGCCGGCGGCCGGGGCGGGAGCCCGTGCGGCCTGCTGGGCCCGCCGGTCGGGGGCGAGGACCATGATCATGTTGCGCCCGTCGAGCTTCGGCTCGGACTCGACCTTGGCGACCGGGCCCACCTGCTCGGCCACGTGGTCGAGGATCTTCTTGCCGAGCTCGGGGTGGCTCATCTCCCTC
>JAKARG010000235.1 GCA_021819345.1 Actinomycetes bacterium
CGCCGGCCGCCTCGGCGAGGGCAGGGTTGTCCTCCAGGCGCAGGTCCCTGCGGACCCACCACACCACGCTCGGTCGGCTCACGGAGCGCCGACCCTAGGAGCCGGCGGGAGATGTGACAACCGGCCCCGGCCCCGAGCGGCCAACAGGGCCGACCTGCGGGCAGGAGCCCTCGCCCTCCGGTCGCGCCGACGGGCCGCGATCGGGCCCCGGCGCTCACTCCTCGAGGCGCAGCGCCTGGATGAACGCCTCCTGGGGGACCTCTACCCTCCCGATGCTCTTCATGCGCTTCTTGCCCTCCTTCTGCTTCTCGAGCAGCTTGCGCTTGCGGGTGATGTCCCCGCCGTAGCACTTGGAGAGCACGTCCTTGCGCCTGGCCTTCACCGTCTCCCTGGCGATGATCCGCCCACCCACCGCTGCTTGGATCGGCACGTCGAAGAGCTGGCGGGGGATCAGCTCGCGCAGCTTCTCGGTCATCCTCCGGCCGTAGTCCTGGGCCTTGGTCCGGTGCACCACGGCGCTGAAGGCGTCCACCGGCACCCCGTTCAGCAGCACGTCGATCTTCACGAGCTCGGCGGCCTCCCATCCCGCCGGCTCGTAGTCGAGGCTCGCGTAGCCCTTGGTGCGGCTCTTCAGGGCGTCGAAGAAGTCCATCACCACCTCGGCGAGGGGGATGCGGTACACGAGCTCCAGGCGCTCGGGGCCGAGGTACTCCATGCGGACCATCTCCCCCCGGCGGGACTGGCACAGCTCCATCAGGGTGCCGGTGTGCTCCACGGGGGTGAGGATCGTCGCCTGGAGGTAGGGCTCGTCGATCGACTCGAGCCTCTGGGGAGCTGGCATCTCGCTCGGGTTGTGGACCTCCACCGTCTGGCCGTCGACCAGGTGGGCCCGGTACTCGACGCTCGGGGCGGTGGCGATGAGGCTGAGGTCGAACTCCCGCTCCAGGCGCTCACGCACGATCTCCATGTGCAGCAGGCCGAGGAACCCGCAGCGGAAGCCGAAACCGAGAGCCCCCGAGCTCTCGGGCTGGTAGGTCACCGACGCGTCGTTCAGCCGGAGCTTCTCCAGAGCCTCGCGCAGGTCGGCCAGCTCGTCGCCGTCCACCGGGTACAGACCGCAGAAGACCATCGGCTTGGGGTCCTCGTAGCCGGCGAGCGGCTCGGCCGCCGGGTGGGCGGCGTCGGTCACCGTCTCTCCGGAGCGGGCCTCGCCGACGTCCTTGATCCCGGCGATCAGGTAGCCCACCTCCCCCGGGCCGAGGCTGTCAACCGGCGTCGGAACCGGCAGTCGCACCCCGATCTCCTCGACTTCGTGCGACCTCTGGGCCTGCATGAAGCGCAGCCGGGAACCCGCCGAGAGCCGTCCGGCGAAGACCCGCACCGCGCTCACCACGCCCCGGTACTGGTCGTAGTAGGAGTCGAAGATCAGGCCCTGGAGGGGGGCGTCGGGGTCGCCCCGGGGTGGGGGGATCCGCTCGCAGATGGCGTCGAGCAGCTCGGGGACGCCCTCGCCGGTCTTGGCCGAGATCCTTAGGATCTCGGCGGCCGGGACCCCGAGCACCTTCTCGATCTCGGCGGCGTAGCGCTCCGGGTCCGCCGCCGGCAGGTCGATCTTGTTGAGCGCCGCGACGATCTCGAGGTCGTGCTCCAGGGCCTGGTAGGCGTTGGCGAGGGTCTGGGCCTCGATCCCCTGGGCGGCGTCGACGAGCAGCACCACTCCCTCGCAGGCGGCCAGGCTGCGGCTCACCTCGTAGCCGAAGTCGACGTGGCCGGGGGTGTCGATCAGGTGGATCGTGTGGCCCTTCCAGGCCACCCTCGCGTTCTGCGCCTTGATCGTGATCCCCCGCTCGCGTTCGATGTCCATCGAGTCGAGGTACTGCTCGCGCATGTCCCTAGCGTCCACTGCACCGGTCAGCTCGAGGATGCGGTCCGAGAGGGTCGACTTGCCGTGGTCGACGTGGGCGACGATCGACAGGTTGCGGATGGAGCGGAGGGGGGGTTGGCTCACGACCCCCACAGTCTGGCGCAGGGATTACATTGCGCGACGTGAGCGAGGCACCCGGTCCGCTGGTGACCATCTCCGCGAGCTACGGAGCGGGGGGCAGCGTGATCGCGCCGCGCCTCGCCGACGCCCTCGGGCTGCCGCTAGTCGACCGGCTGCTGACCGCCGACGTGAGCGAGCAGGCCGGGCGCAGCCTGGAGGGCCCCCACTCCGAGGAGGGGCTGAGCGAGAGCGAGCGGGCCGCCTCACCGGGCAGCCGGCTCTTCACCTACCTCGCCCGGGCGGCGGGCGTCTACGGGCTGTCGGCCCCCCCGATCCTCGTCGAGCCGGAAGAGGAGCTGCGCGAGCAGGCCGAGGCCGGCCTGGCGGGGATCCGCGACGGTGCCGGGGCCGTGGTGCTCGGGCGGGCGGCGGCGGTGGTGCTCGCCGAGCGACCCCGGAGCTTCCATGTCCGCCTCGACGGGCCGGTGGCCGCCCGGGTCCGCCAGGCCGCCGCCATCGAGGGGATCCCCGAGGAACGGGCGGCTGCGCGCCTGGAGCAGACCGATCGGTCCCGCGAGCTGTGGGTCCGGCGGCTCTACCGGGCCGACCCGCTCGACCCCGGCTGGTACCACCTGTGGATCGACACCACCGCCTTCGGGATCGACGGGTCGGTCGAGCTGCTCCTCCACGCTCTCCGCCGGTGCCTGGCCATCCCGTCGAGCTGATAGCCTCTGGTGCTCCCGACCCCGACCCGGTAGGACGACGTGGCCAACATCAAGAGTCAGATCAAGCGCAACCGGACCAACGAGAAGGCCCGCTTGCGCAACAAGGCGGCCAAGTCCGAGATCAAGACCAGGATCAAGACCGCCGTGCGCTCCGCCGAGGCCGGCAGCGAGGCCTCGGTCGACGAGCTCAGGCTCGCGGTCAAGCGCCTCGACAAGGCAGCGGCCCGGGGGATCATCCACAAGAACCAGGCTTCGAACCGGAAAGCCCGGCTGATGCGTCGGGTCAACCGGCTGAGCGCAGCGGACTGAGCCCCCCCCCACCGGCAGCTCGCAGCCTGGCCGGCGCTCCGGCGGCGGCAGCCCGGGCCGGCGCTCCGGCAGATCCCAACCGGGCCGGCGTTCCGGCCGGAGCAGCTCAGGCGGCGATGGCCGCCGGCAGCGGCCCCGCCGAGACGATGCTCAGGTGCTGGGTCGGCCGGGTGAGGGCCACGTAGAGCAGCCTCAGCCCTGCCGCGCGCTCCGTCCGCTCGGCGACGATCGCAGCGGGCTCGACCACGATCACCGAGTCGAACTCGAGGCCCTTGGCGTCCACCGCAGCGAGGACGGTCACCGCTTTGCCGAGCTCCCCCAGCCCGGCTCCGGGAAGGGCGGCACCGAGCACCCCGAGGAGAGCCGTCGGGCCGACGACCCCGACCGTCGGCCATTCCCGGGCGAGCCGCGCGGCCTCGGCGGCAACAGCCGCGCCGATCTCCCCGGTGACGGCGACCCGCCGGGGCGAGCTGCGCCCGGGACGCACGGCGATGGTGGGCGTGACGTCGGGAGCGGCCTCGGGCAGGAGCCTCCCGGCCAGCTCGAGCACCTGCCCGGGAGAGCGGTAGCCGTGGCGCAGCTCGACCACGCGCAGCCCGCCGTGGGTCGGCAGCCACGCGCCGAGCTCCCGCCAGTCCCGGTGAGCCCACGGGCCGACCGCCTGGGCCAGGTCCCCGAGGAGGGTCATCGAGCCGTCCGGGCAGCGCCGGGCGAGCATCCGCAGTTGCATCGGGGAGAGGTCCTGGGCCTCGTCGGCGATGACGTGGCCGTAGGTGCGCGACTGGCCGGCGATCAGGTCCTTGGCCTCGTCGACGACCGCCGCGTCGGCCGGTGTCCAGTCGCGGGCGCGCCGGCGCAGCAACAGCCGGCGCTCGGCGGGGTCGAGGATGCCCTCTGAGGCGGCGTCGAGCAGCGCGGGGCGGGTCAGCAGCTCGCCGACGAGGCTCGCCGGCGCGACGCTCGGCCAGCGTGCGTCGATCGCCGCCTTGAAGCCTGCGTCGGCCCGGACCGCCCGCTCGAAGGCTGCCCCATCGGGCGGGACGGACCCGGTGAGCTCGGCCCACCGCCCGGCGAGGCGGGCGAGCAGCTGGGTGCGCAGCACCTCCCGGCCGATCGCGTAGGGCAGGCCGCGCTCGGCGACCCGCTCGGCCGTGGCGTCCACCTCGGCGCCGGCGAGCACCACGCGACGCACGCCGACGGAGACGGCGAGGTCCCCGCCTTGCTTGCCGCGGCGGGCTTCGAGGGCCCGGGCGAGCACCTGGGCGAGGCGAGCGTCTCCCTTCAGCCGCTCGGCGGCCGGGTCGTCGCCCCGGCCGGGCGCCCCGGAGACCTCCGGGACGAGGTCGACCAGCGTGGTCTGCACGACGGCCTGCTCGCCGAGGGACGGCAGGACCTGGGCGATGTAGCGCAAGAAGGTGCGGCCCGGCCCGACGACGAGGACGTTGGCCCGGGCCATGGCGTCGTCGCTGTAGAGCAAGAAGGCAGCTCGGTGGAGGCCGACGGCGGTCTTGCCCGATCCCGGACCACCCTGGACGGCGAGGACGCCCGGTGCCGGTGCCCGGATGACCTCGTCCTGCTCGGGCTGGATGGTCGCCACGATGTCGAGCATCTCGCCGGTGCGGGCCCTCTCCAGCTCGACGAGCAGCGCCTCCTCGCCCCTCGGCCGGCCTGCGGCGCCCGTACCGTCGAACAGGTCGTCTCCGATCGACAGCAGCCGGGGGCCTTCGACCACGAACTGGCGCCGGCGCACCAGGCCGAGCGGCTCGCTGTGGCTGGCCCGGTAATAGGGGACCGCGACCGCTGCCCTCCACTCGACGACCACGGGGTCTCCGCCCTCGTCCTCGACGTGGCGGCGCCCGACGTACCAGGTCTCCCCGTGACGGCTGTCGATCCGCCCGAAGCAGAGCGCCCGGGGCTGGTCGGCGAGGGCTCTGACCCGTCGGGCGAGCGCCCACTCGAGGTCCGGGTCCGCCCCCTTCATGGAGCCGAGCAGCTCCTGCGCTCTCCGCCGCATGCGCTCGAGCTCCTGGTAGGCGCGCTCGATATAGGCCGCCTCGGCCTCCAGGTCCTCGTTCGCCATAGGGGACCGGCAGCCTGGCAGCCCGGCGGCGCCGGCGCAACCGGCCGGGACGGCGCTACGGCCGGGCCGGTACCTCTGGAGCAGCCCCCTCAGCTCCGGCGCGCCCCGGCGGCGCGCGCCAGGTAGCAGAGCCGGGCGACCAGGACCTCGAGCACCGCCTCGGCAGGCAGGTCGCTCGCCCCCTTCAAGTCGACCTCGGCGGCGGCGAGCAGGCCGATCGCCTGCGCCGCCCCGTTGCTCCCGTAGCGACGGAGCGACCCGAGGGCCTTCTTCGCCGGGAAGCTGCTGCGCCCCGCTGCGATCCCGAGGGCGGCCGCGGCCGCGGCCTCGCCGATGATGTCC
>JAKARG010000236.1 GCA_021819345.1 Actinomycetes bacterium
GATCTGACGTCTGGAGGGAGGGCGACGGCAACCGCGTCCACCTCGCCGATCATCGCGTCGAGGTCGGTGGTGCTGGCGCAGCCCAGGTCCCCGGCCAGCTCAGCGGCCTTGGAGCGGTCCCGACCCCAGACTGCCACCAGGTCCACGCCGGGGTGGGAGGCGAGACCAGGGCCGTGGACGCTGCTCGCCCGGTAGCCGGTCCCGAGAAGCCCGAAGCGGACCCCCATCGCCGGCTAGGCGCCGTCTGTAGGGGGGGCCCAGCCCGACCGGTCGGCGTCCTGCTGGTCCGGTCCCCCCGGGCGCGGCGCCGGCGCAGGAGCCGGCGGGTCGGGGAAGCCGACCGCCGAAGCTTGCTCCCCCTGCGGGCGGGACCATTCCCCCCGGTAGGAGCCATCCCCGCCACCCCAGCCACCCGTTGGGCCCGAGGGTGCTCCCGGAGAGCCGGGCCAACCGTCTGGTGCCCGGTCCCGTCCACCCCAGGTCCACCCCGGGGGCGGGACCGCAGCGGTGTGCGGCCAGGCGGCACCTGGCGGGCCCACCGGCCATGGCGGGACCCCCGGCGCCCATGGCGCGTGCTCGATCGGAGCACCGTCGGCGGGGTCCGGGGTCCACCAGCGAGCGACGAGCAGGACCGCCAGGACGAGCCCGGCGATGGTCTCCACGTCGAACCAGGGTCGCAGCGATGCCCCGAGCAGCTCGAGGCCGAGGTCGCGCACCCTGGCGGTCCCGAACAAGCCGTCGAGCACTCCGGAGGGGTCGAGACCGACGACCGCCGAGGCCACCTGGCTCGCGACCGCCACGAGCACGCCTGCTCCGGCGACGGCTCCGAGGCGCGCCGGGCGCCAGAGTGCCGCCACGATCGGCACGGCCGCCCACGCCACCGCGGCAGCCACGGTGCCGCCGAGGACCACGGCCGGCAGGCTGAAGGTGTCGGACTCGTTCACCACCACGACCCGACCGAGGGCCCGGGCGAGGACGCGGTAGTGGTCCCAGGCGGGCAGGAGGGCGATGCCGACGACGACTGCTGCTGCCCCGACGGCGAAGGTGAGCCACCTCGGACCTGCCCCCCAGTTGGGGCGCCCGAGGCGCACAGGCGACCCGAGGCAGGCGACCACTGCTCCGGCCGCGCCGAGCACCCATCCCGAGGCTAGGAGCAGGAGCCCCGGCCCGGGGGTCTCACCGACCGACCCGACGGTCGCGACCACGAGGCCGAGCTCGGCGAGGGCCAGGCCGACGGCCAGGGCCCCAGCGGCCGGTCGGCTCGACGCCGGCAGGGCGAGACCTGCGGCGACCAGCCAGCCGCCGGCGAGCACCGCCTCGGTGACCACCGTGGCGGCCGAGGCATCCATCGGCCCGACCCCCGCGGCCTGCGAGAAGAACATGCACACGATGTGGAGCGCGCCGGCGAGCAGGAGCGGCACGCCGGCAGCTACCGCCCACCCGTCCACGCCGGAGGACCATCCGCCCGCGACCGGCCCCGCTCCGTCGGGGCTGGCCCCGCGCTCTGCGGAGACGGCGACCTGCTCGGCGCCGGGGATCCTCTCGCGGTCGTGGTCAGGGCTCGCCCCGGCACCCGGTGACGGGTCGGGGACGGCGGAGTGCTCGTGGGTTCCAACGGTCACGATGTTCGATCCTCGCATCAGATCGGGTCCACCGGGGAGCGGTCAGCTCTGCCGCTCCAGCGCCCGCTCGCCGGCAGAGCGCGGGGCGGGCTCCTTCGGCAGGCCGAGGACCATCTCCCCGAGGATGTTGCGCTGGACCTGGGAGGTGCCGGCGTAGATCGTGCCCGCTCGGGCATTGAGGAAGGTGCCGACCCATGAAGCCGACTCGCCCGGCGTACCGAGGTCGTCGGTACCGAAGGAGCCTGCCGGCCACCGGCCGGAGGGCTCGGTGGCATCGGCGCCAAGGATGTCGATGGCGAGCTCGGTGACCCGCTGATGGTGCTCGCTCCAGTAGAGCTTGAACACCGACCCCTCCGGACCGGGAGCCTCCCCCGCCACGAAGCGGGTGAGGGTTCGCAATCCGAGGTAGCGCATCACCTCCACCGCCGCATAGGCCTCGGCGAGGCGCTGGCGGATGACGGGGTCGGTGTGCCGGCCGCGGGCGCGGGCGAGCCCGAGCAAGCGGTCGAGCTCGATGCGGAACAGGATCGGGTTGGTGGCGGCCGCCTCGCCGCGCTCGTAGCCGAGGAGGGTCATCGCCACCGCCCAGCCGTTGCCCACCCCACCGACCACGTTGGAGGCGGCGGTCCGAGCGTCGTTGAAGAAGGTCTCGTTGAACTCCGAGGCGCCGGTCATCATCCTGATCGGCCGGACCTCCACGCCCGGCTGGTCCATCGGCACCAGCAAGAAGGTGATGCCCCTGTGCCTCGGGGCGTCGGGGTCGCTCCGGGCGAGGACGAAGATCCAGTTCGCCGTCTTCGCTGCCGAGGTCCATACCTTCTGTCCGTTGAGCACCCACTCGTCGCCATCGAGGACCGCCCGGGTGGAGAGGTTGGCGAGATCGGAGCCGGCATCGGGCTCCGAGTAGCCCTGGCACCAGCGGTGCTCACCGGAGATCACCCGCGGGAGGAAGTAGGCCTTCTGGTCCTCGGTCCCCCAACGCAGCAGTGTGTTGCCCACCATCTGGATGCCGAAGGCGTCGTTGGGGACCCCCGACGGCACGCCGGCCCGGGCCAGCTCCTCGGCGAGGACCACCTGCTCGACCGGGCTCAGCCCACCGCCCCCGTACTCGCTCGGCCAGGCCGGGGCGAGCAGACCTGCAGCGGCGAGGACCCGGCGCCACTCGACGGCCCACGCCCGAGCAGCGTCGGGCGACAGTGCTCCGATCCCCGACCACCCTGCGGGAAGCTTGTCGGCGAGGAAGGCGCGGACCTCGCCTCGGTAGCGCTCGGCGTCGGCGGAGTAACGCGGGTCCACGGTGCGCAGGTTACCGAGCGCCCGAGCGGCCCCGCCCGAGCGGGGTCATGGGACCGGGGTCTCGAGTGGGGTCGGGGCCACCGGAGACCGGGTCTGGGGTGGGTTCGGGGCCACCGGGGACCGGGGCGGTGGCGTCACGTCGAGCGCGAGCACCGGCCGAGCCAGAATGTCGGCATGGACCGAGGACCCGGGTTCGGCGTGGACGTCGGCGGATCGGGCATCAAGGGCGCCCCGATCGACCTGGAGACAGGTGAGCTCGTCGCCGAGCGGCACAAGGTGGCCACCCCGCAGCCCGCCACCCCCGGGGCCGTTGCCGAAGCCGTCGCCGAGGTGGTCTCCCACTTCGGGTGGGAGGGACCGGTCGGGGCGACCTTCCCCGGGGTGATCACCGGGGGCGTTGCCCGCACTGCGGCCAACTTGGACCCGAGCTGGGTGGGCACCGACGTGGCGGCCGCCTTCGCCGAGGCGACCGGGGAGCCGGTGGTGGTGGTCAACGACGCCGATGCCGCCGGCCTGGCCGAGGTGCGCTGGGGCGCCGCGCGCGACCACGGGGGCCTCGTGCTGGTCATCACCTTCGGCACCGGCATCGGCACCGCCTTGGTGCACCAGGGGCGCGTGGTGCCGAACATCGAGCTCGGCCACATCGAGCTCGACGGGGTCGATGCGGAGACCCGGGCGTCGGCTGCCGCCCGGGAGCGGGAGGACCTCGGGTGGGCCGAGTGGGCCGAGCGGGTGCAGCGCTACCTGCGTGCCGTCGAGTCCTACCTGTGGCCCGACCTGATCGTCGTCGGTGGCGGGGTCAGCCGCCGGGCGAAGAGGTGGTTGCCACTGATCGAGATCCGCACCCCGCTCGTCGCCGCCGCCCTGCAGAACCAGGCGGGGATCGCCGGTGCGGCCCTGACCGCCGGCGCCGGGACGAGCGGCTGACGACGCTGCCCCGCCACGACGAGCCGGCAGGTCGCCATGCGACCGAGAGCCCGGCCGCAGGGCGCCGGCTGCGGCTACGGTCGGAGCGATGGATGTCCTAGTAGCCGTCGGCGACGTCGCGGTACCGCCCCGTCTGGCCGCCCGGGCCCGGCGCTCGATCGTCGTGCCGGCCGGACCGCTCCGCGGGACCGAGGTAGCCGACATAAGGGCGCATTTCCCGAGGTCCGTAGGCGTGATCGGGGAGCCCGAGGACCTGGTCGAGGTGGCTGACCAGCTCCACCGGGCCGGGTTCCCGGTCACCGTCTACAGCGACGAGCCCCTGCCCCTCGACGACGGGATAGCCATCGAGCCACTCTCCGGCCCAGGCGCCGCAGTGCGGGCGGCCGACTCGCTGCTCGACCTGATCGGAGGCACCCCGCTCGTGCGGCTCGACCGGACCGCCCGGGACCTGTCCTGCACCCTCGTGGCCAAGCTCGAGTACCTGAACCCGGGTGGGAGCGTCAAGGACCGCCCGGCCCTCAGGATGGTCGAGGCCGCAGAGAGGGACGGGCTGCTCGGCCCCGGCGGCACGATCGTCGAGCCGACCTCGGGGAACACCGGAGTGGGCCTCGCCATCGTCGCCGCCCGACGCGGGTACCGATGCGTGTTCACGATGCCCGACAAGATCGCCGAGGAGAAGCGTGCGCTGCTGCGGGCCTACGGAGCCGAGGTCGTGGTCTGCCCCACGTCGGTGCCCCCCGAGCACCCCGACAGCTACTACTCCGTCGCGGAGCGGTTGGCGGCGACCACGCCGGGGGCGTTCCGGCCCAACCAGTACGCCAACCCGAGCAACGCGGACGCCCACGTCCACTCCACCGGACCCGAGATCTGGGAGCAGACCGGGGGGCGGATCACCCACTTCGTGTGCTCCATCGGCACCGGCGGGACGATCTCGGGCACCGGGCGCTACTTGAAGTCGCGCAACCCGGCGGTGCAGGTGATCGGTGCCGACCCCGAGGGCTCGGTGTACTCCGGGGGGGCCGGACGACCGTACCTCGTGGAGGGGATCGGCGAGGACTTCTGGCCCGAGGCCTACGACCGCAGCATCGCCGACCGGGTGGTCATGGTCTCGGACCGGGACAGCTTCCTCACTGCCCGGAGGGTCACCCGGGAGGAGGGGATCCTCGTCGGCGGGTCCTGCGGCACCGCCATCTGGGCCGCCCTCGAGGTCGGTCGGGAGCTGGGCCCCGACGACGTGGTCGTGGTCCTGCTCCCCGACTCGGGTCGGGGCTACCTCTCGAAGGTCTACGACGACGGCTGGATGTCCGACCACGGCTTCCTCCGCTCGGGCGGCGACACCCTCGCCGTGGTCCTCCAGCACAAGACGCCGGGCATCCCACCGCTCGTCCACGTCCACCCCGACGAGACGGTGCGCTCGGCGATCGCCATCCTGAAGGAGTTCGGCGTCTCGCAGATGCCCGTCGTGCAGGCCGAGCCGCCCCTCGCCCTGGCCGAGGTGGTCGGCACGGTGACCGATCGACTGTTGCTCGAAGCCGCCCTGGACGAGCCCGAGGCGATCGACGGACCGGTC
>JAKARG010000237.1 GCA_021819345.1 Actinomycetes bacterium
CCGATCTCAGCTCGCGCCACCTCCGCCGGCTGCTCAATGCCCGCCTCGCAGGCGATGGCACCAACGGCACCAGCGGCTTCGAGGTGACCGACGACGTCGTCACCGCTGTGTTCCTGGCCTGCGGGTGCATGGCCCGCGCCCACCGGCTCCTTGCGCGCGCCGGCACGGCCGTACCGTCTTTGAGCACGTTCAAGCGTCGGGTGAAGGCGGCCATCGGCACCGCCCAACTCGAGTACGCACGCGGAGGGTCGGCGGCGTTCCGCAACGCCCAGGCCTACCTCACCTCGGGCTATCCACACCGCCTGCACAGCGTCCTCCTCGACCACACCGAGCTCCCGATCTGGGTGGTGCCGCGCGGTGCCAAGACGGCGGACAAGCCCTGGATGACCGCGGTCATGGACGCCAAGTCCCGGTACCTGCTCGGCTGGGCCATCACCTTCGGCCGGCCGACAGCCGTCGAAGTCCGAGCGTCGCTGATGAGCGCCATGACGGTCCGATTCGCGCCCGACGGTGTAACCCTCGTCGGCGGCAAGCCGCTGCGGGCCGTGTGGGACCGCGGACTGGAGTTCCTCGCCAACCTGATCACCGAGTCGTGCCTGCGGCTCGACGTCCTGCCCGTTGCGCTGCCCGCCTACTCCCCGCACCTCAAGGGTCGCCTCGAGCGGTTCTGGCGGTTCTTGAAGGAGGACTGCCTGTCGGTGCTCCCCGGCTACACCGAAGGCCCCAAGGACATCCGCGGTAACAGCGCCGTCGCTACCGCTGCGCTCGGCGAAGACGAGTTCCTCGTCCGGCTGGCCGACTGGATCGACGGGTACCTCACCGAGCACCGAGTCAACGGCGAGCTGACCCCCCTCCAGGCTTGGCAGCAGGACGGCTACCCGCTCGACGAGGTGACCCCAGAGCAACTGTGGTTCGACATGCTCGTGGCCAAGGACCGGTGCAAGGTCTCGAAGAACGGCATCCGCTTCGATCGCATCGACTGGACCGCGCCCGAGATCACCGGCGTGGTCAGCCGCATGGTCGAGATCCGCTACCTGCCGCACGACCGGTCCTTCGTCGAGGTGTTCCTCGACGGCGACCACCTGTGCACCGCCCACCCCCAGCACGGCCTGACCGCTGACCAGGAACAGGACATCATCGCCCGCCGCAAGGAGCAGCGCCTCGCCGCCAGGAACCGCTTCACCACCGCCAACCGCCAGCGCCGCAAGAACGCCACCGGGGGCGTCCACAAGCTCGAGGTGGACAAGAACGGCAACCGCACCGTCGTCGAGGCCGCCGACGACCTCCTCGTCGGCGGCGAGGACGCCATCGCCGAGATCGTCGGTGAGCACGACTCAGCGCCGAGGCTCTTCTGATGACACCGTCGCCTCCCAACCTCGACGGCGCCCGGATCGTCCGGACCAGCGCCTTCGACGAGCTCGACGACGTCGGAGCCTTCGTCGTCGCCCACAGCGAGGTCCTGGTGGTCGACGGAGACCACGGAGTCGGCAAACGGACGCTCATCTCGGACTGGGCCGGTCGCCAGACGGTGCCGGTCGCCAGCGTCAGCCTCCCACCCAGACAGAGCTCCCGGGACATCGCCAGGCTCATCCACGCCGCCGTCACTCGCGACGCCGAAAGCGACGAGATGACCGAGCGGGACCTGCAGGACGACCTCGTCACGCTGCTCTCGAGTCCGGGCATCCTGGTGATCCGCAACGCCCACCGGCTCAGCGGCGAGGCAGCCGGCCAGCTCGAGTGGCTTCACAGCGCCGCCGCCGGTGGTCGCGCCCTGGTCATCGAGGGTGGGCCCGGGACCGCCACCGCCATCGAACGCGACGCCCTCCTGCGCGGTTCGGTGGCGTGCACGCTCACCGTGCAGCCGCTCAAGGGGCGGGAACTGCTCGACGTCCTTCAGCAGATGCACATGCTGTTCCTCGGCGCGGAGCCCGACCTGCTGGTCGAGATCGACACCCGGGTCTGCCACGGGCTGCTGCTGCACTGGGCGCGGTTCCTGCAAGTCGCCCTCCGACTCAGACAGCGGGCCGTCAGCAACGGCCGAAGCGCTCCTGTCCTCGACCGGAAGTTCGCCAAGGCCGTGCTCGCCGGCATGCCGGCCACCATCACCAGGAAGCGGACCTGACGTGTCGGTCCTCAGCGTCGACATCACCGGCATCCGCGTCGCCACCCCGGTCGCTGGCTGCACCGACGGACCGGTCTGGGTGACTGTCCGCCCCAACCTCCGCCGCATCCACACGCTCGCCGGCGACATCCTCGCCGCCCTTGGCAAGCGCCGAGACGTCGGCGGCAAGGGCCGCAACGAGAGCGAGGACGTAACCCTGGCCATCGCCTGGCTCAAGGCCCACGACGTCACCGACTTGGTGATGCTCGAGGTACAGCGCCTCCACCCACGCATCCTCGCCAGCCTCACCAAGCTCGCCGACAACGCCGGCGTCACCCTCTGGCTGCTGCACCGCCCACCCATCGCCGACGCCGTCCACCGGGCGATCACCCGCCGTTCCACCGGCACACGGGCCTACGCCGATGTACCGGAGATGGCCCACCACACCGCACCATCAGGTCCAGACCTGATCGCCTTGCCCCCGGTGCCGCGCCACGACTTCCACTGCTTCATCCCAGTGGTCACTGCCGCCCTCCACGGCGACGCACGCGACCGAGCCCTCGAGTTGCACCGAACCGCCGCACAGCAAGCCAACACCACCATGGCCACCGCCTCCGACCCGCTCGACTCGCTCGCCGGCGAGATCGTGCGCCTCCTGCGCGCCGCCCCAGAGGACTCCGAGCTCGTCTGCAGCCTGCGCGGCATCCAGCTGGCCGCCTGGCACCACGACCTCCACGTCGCCGTCGACGTTCCGCAGCTCCTCAACAGCGAGGAGCGCCCCCGGACCCCTGTCGACGAGGCAGGCCCCGCTCTCCTCGCCTACCGACAGCCCTACCGGGCTGTGGCCTGGCTCCTCGCCAGGGAAGGTGTGGGACTCACCGAAGCAAACCAGCTCCCGGTCCAATCAGCCAGCGCCGACGGCGCCACCATCGCCGCCGACGGCCGGACGATCGACGTGCCGCCGGTGCTGCGCCCAGCCGTCCGCGCCCAGCACACCCTGCGCGCCGATAGCCCAGCAGATGCGCCCCTCCTCCCGCTCACCGAGAAGACTCTCAGCCGCGTCCTCACCACCGCGGCCTACGACCTCGGGCTCCCCGCCCACGGCCGCCTCGCCGAACGCCAGACGCTCACCCCGATCCCCTGGCTCCGCAAGCTCGGCATCACCATCAGGACCCTTCCGTGATCGACGGCGCCACCCTCGTCCGCGCCCGTACCCTCGCCGGCCTGTCCCAACGAAAGCTGGCCAAGCTCGCCGGCGTCAACGCCCTGACCATCAAGCGCATCGAAGACGGCGGGGACGCCTCGGAGCTGCCGCTCGGCGTGCTCGGCCGCATCGCCGCTGCACTCGACATGCACCCCGGCGACCTCCTGGTGGACACCCGCCAACCAGTCGATCCGCCCGACTGCGCGATCGAGCTGGACGACCAGCCCCTCGACCACCACAGCGCCCGCCTCCTCCGCCGCATCCACCGCGGCCAAGACATCCGGCGGACGATGAGCCGAACCGAACGCGAGCTCATCCTGCCCAATCTGGTTCGCCGCGGCCTGGTGTACGTCAGCAGCACCGGCCTCCACCTCACCCCGGCGACCACCACGGCGCTCACACTTCCATAGTGCGGCGACCACACCTCGGCCGAGAGGCGCGGCGTCGCGAACGGGCGCGCCCAGGCGGTCAGTCGCCGCTTTCAGCAGCCGCCGCTGCGGCGATCTTCTTGGCGGCGTCCGGCATCGGCAGGCTGTCGCAGATGGTTAGTCCCGACCGTGCGGCGAGCAGCGGGCTCACCTCCCGGAGGGCATCGAACGTCGTGCCGTGGGCGATCGGGATCACCCGGTCGGTCGCCAAGAGCGCCGAGAGTTCCCTGTCGGCGACGCCCTGAGCCTTCAAGCTCTCAAGGAGCGCAGGGGTCACCAGCACGATCCCGACCCGGGACATCGCGAGGCCTCTATCGATCTCCCGCAGGAGGGACTTGCCGAGTCCGACTTCGGTCTCGCTGAACCAGACGGTCGCACCGCTGGCGGTCAGCTGGTCGTACAGATCCTTGGCCGCGCCCTGCCGGTCATCCCACGCGTGGCAGAGGAAAAGGTCCCGACGGTCGGGGTAGGTCCGTGCCTGCACCTCGGCAACACGGGCGACAGGCTCGAACGTACGCCACTCGGTGGGCGAGTACGACACGGACCCACCGCCACGGAGCCGTCGAGTCCCGCCGCCGCCACCGCCACCACCAGACGACCGGCCCCTGGTCGCCCCGCCGCTGTACGACGAGTACCGGGGCGGACTGTACGGCGCGTAGGAGGGATAGGAGCGGCCGTAGCCACCTCCGCATTCAGGGCAGGCAGCCCTCGCCGCTGCGGACCGGTGGCCCTGAACTGGCGCTGTGCATCGGGCCATGGTCAGCCCCGACCTGCTGCGATCTGGCGCAGCTGCTCGGCAGTCAAGACGGCAGGCCCGCCGCCACGCACCGCCTCCTTCCAGATGGGCCGGAAGACCCGGAGCATGCCCTCGTACCTGCCGAGCATCAGCGAGTGGCTGTTGCCACCGTCGGCGGCCTTCACATCCTCGGCTAGGTCCGTCCAGCGGTCCGTCGCTTGCAGGTAGTCGACGTAGCTGGCCATCTTGCCCTCACGAGCGTCGTTGCCGTCGAAGCCTTGGAAACACAGGTCGTACTTGTGGTCAGCCAGCAGGGCGTCCCGCTCGGCATCGTCCAGTTCCCCGATGCTCGCCTTCATGACCCGGAACATGTCGAGGATGTCGTGGAGCAACCGGCAGTCGTCGTGGGGCAGTTCGGAGTCGGGCGAGAACACGTCCGCGTACTCGGCAGTGAAGCCCTGGGTCAGCACCTTCTGCATGCGCCGGTGGTAGTCGGCCTCGTCCTTGTCGAGGTGGGACAGGATCTCGTGCTGAAGTGCGAGCGCCTGCCGCTCGAACGGCGATAGCGAGGTCGGTGCGCTGAGGTCGTCGTAGTCGCTCATCCTGGCCTGTCTTCCTGTCATCTGCTTCCTGGTCATCCGCCCCGTGGATTTCCACCAAGGGGTCGACCACCTGGTCGGAACGTGTGTTCGCCTCGAACCACGGGGCGCACCCCGGGCCCCTCCGGGTCACCCTCGCTTCCAATGTCCCCCTGACCGATTCCGGGACATTCCTGAGCGAAATCGGGACATTGCTGACCGAATCAGCGGGACATTGAATGACCGTTCACACTACGAGCACCCGCTGGTCGACCCGCAGCTGGCGCAGACGTAGCACGAGCCGGACCGCTGCATGGCGTTGCCGCACTGGTAGCAGTAGGGGGCGTCCCGCTGCTCGCTCCTGG
>JAKARG010000238.1 GCA_021819345.1 Actinomycetes bacterium
TCCGATCTCGCTCGTTGGGCCGACGGCCGCTGGCGGTCCCAGTGGCGGCTTGCCAGGCGGCATCGCAGGTGACACAGCGCACTCGCCGGGCGGGGGGGTCGACTTGGACCTGGCGGATCAGCGGATCTGTGCGGGTGAGGTGGTGGGCGCGCACGACCAGGTGGTCCTCGCACACCCCGGCCCCGCAGTCGGCGCACACCGCCACGGCGGGCGCCAGGAGTCGACGGTCTCGGTTGCAGTCCAAGCAGTTCATTGGCGGTCTCCTGACAGCGTCTAGTGGATGAGGGTGACCCAGCCGGCCAATGCCAGCAGGGTGACGGCGAGGACGGGGGCGGTGAGCACGATGCCTTGCCGGAAGTACTGGGCCCAGCTGATCTTGATGCCTTTGGTCTCGAGCACGTGCAGCCACAGCAAGGTGGCGAGCGAACCGATGGGGGTGAACTTCGGGCCGAGGTCCGCGCCGACGACGTCGGAGAAGACCAGGGCGCGATGAGCGGCGCCGCTCACATGCGCCCCGTGGACCGAGAGCGCGGCGACAAGGGTGGTGGGCATGTTGTTCATCACCGCGGAGAGCCCCGCGGTGGCGAACCCGCCGGCGAACGTAGCCGGGATCACCCCGGCTCCGGCGGCTGATCGCATCAGGTCCGAGAGGTAGACGGTGAGCCCGGCGTTGAATAGCCCGTAGACCACCAGGTACATCCCGACGGAGAACACCACGATCTTCCACGGCGCTTCGCGCAGCACCTTGGCGCTCGAGAGGGCGTCTGAGCGGGATGCGAGGGCGAGGAACGCCGCCGCTGCGATCGAGGCGGGGATCGAGACCGGAAAGTGCAGCGGCTCGGACAGCAGGTACCCGCCGAGCAGCACGCCAAGCACGACCCAGCCAGCCCGGAACAGCCTGAGGTCGCGGATCGCGCCTTTCGGCGAGCGCAGCTGTCGGGTCTCGTAGCTAGCGGGGATCGAGCGGCGGTAGAAGACGAAGAGCACGGCGACGCTGGCGGCGAAGGAGACGAGGTCGACCGGAGCCATGGTCGTCGCGTAGGTGACGAAGCCGACATGGAAGAAGTTGGCGCTCACGATGTTCACCAGGTTTGACACCACGAGCGGCAGGCTGGTGGTGTCCGCGATGAACCCGGCGGCCATCACGAACGGCAGCGCCTGGCGCCGATCGAAGCCGAGGGCGCGCATCTGCTGGTAGACGATGGGGGTGAGGATCAGCGCCGCGCCGTCGTTGGCGAAGAAGGCTGCGACGAGCGCCCCGAGACCGAGGAGGTAGAGCAGCGCCCGCTTCGCGTCGCCCTTCGCCCGGGCGAGCATGTGCAGCGCCGCCCACTCGAAGAAGCCGATGCGGTCCAGCACGAGAGAGATCACGATCACCGCCACGAAGGTGATGGTGGCGTTCCAGACGATCCCCCACACCGTGGCCACGTTCGCCAGGTCCACCACCCCGAGCGCCAGGGCGAGCACCGCACCGCCTGCGGCGGACCAGCCGATCGACAGTCCCTTGGGCTGGGCGATGACCAGGGTCAAGGTGGCGACGAAGATCGCCACCGCGGCGACGGTCAGCCACGCCCCGCCCAGGCTCAGCAAAGCCGCCCTGCCCACCACGCTTCGAGCAATCCCTGTCGGGTGAGCACCCCGACCAGGTGGCCCTCGTCGTCTACGACGGGGAGCACGCCGGCGTGGTGGTCGGCCATGACCTCGGCCGCGTGCTCGCAGCGCGCCGAGATGTGCACGGCGGGCGGGCGGTGGCGCATGACCTCTGAGACGCGCTTCGCCTGGATCACCTGGAGGTGCTTGGCCTCGCGCCGTCCGCCAGCGAGGGGCCAGAACCGTGCGGTCTCGGCCTCTTGCTCCACCAGTTGCGGGTCCTCGGCCAGCACCAGCAGGTCTTCTTCGTCCAACAGGCCGACCAGGCGGCCCGAGTCGTCGGTGACGGGCAGGGCGACCAGATCAGCGCCGATCAGCGCTCCGACCGCGTCGCGAAGCCCGTCGCCGGGGTGGATCGCCACCGGGGGTGGCGTCATCAGCTCGCCCACCGTCACACACGTCACCGGCTCACTCGTCTCGCTCACCGGGTGCTCCCTGCGCCGGCCAGCGCGGCGAGCCGCTCGGCCCCGACGGGGGGCTCGGCCTGCCAGCGGAGGGTCCACACCTGCTCGGCGAGGTGGCGCACCCGCTCGAGCTGGGGGCGTTGCAACCCGGCGCGGGCGGCGAGCACCGGATCGGCGGTGCCGGACGGGTCGAGGGTGTTGTTCACCACCCAGCCATAGGGGGTGATCCCGGCCCGGGCGAGGTCGTCGACCAGGCGGGCGGCCTCGGCCACCGGGGTCGTCTCTGCCAGGGTCACCACGATCACCTTGGTGCGCTTGGGGTCTCGAAGGGCGGGCAGCAGGCCCGCCACCACCTCGGGCACGACCCCGGTCGAGCGGGCCAGCTCTTTGTGGTAGCTCTGCGTGGCGTCGAGGAGCATCAAGGTATGCCCCGTCGGGGCGGTGTCCAAGATGACGTGGCGGTCCTTCGCGCCCGCGGCGGTCTGGGCGAACGCTTGGAACACCGCGATCTCCTCGGTGCACGGCGAGCGCAGGTCCTCTTCGAGCACCGCCCGGGCGTCGCCGTCGGCGCCTTCGGCGCCGGCGAGGACCTCGGCGCTGTAGCGGGCCACCTCGGCCTCGGGGTCGATCCGTTCCACGCGCAACGTCTCGGGCAGCCCGGCGCGGAGCGTGGTCGCAAGGTGGGCGGCGGGGTCGGTGGTCGACAGCGTCACCACCTCTCCCCGAGCGGCGAGAGCCACGCCGAGCGCTGAGGCGATGGTCGTCTTGCCGACCCCGCCCTTGCCCATCACCAGCACCAACGACGGCCCGGAGCGGGCCAGGGCGTCGACCACATCCTCGATGCCGCCCGGAGGTTCGTCGGCGGCCCCTGGCGCTGCAGCCGGGCGCGAGGTCGGCACCGTTGACCGCTCCGGCCCGCTGGGCTCATCACCGCCCAGGGCGGCAAGGGCGTCCAGCCCGGTCAGCTCCGAGCCCATCAAGGCCACCCCGAAACGCTCGGCCGGCAGGCCCTCGAGGCTGGCGCAAGCCGCCCAGGCACGTTCCTGGCGCCCGGCGAACGCGCCAGCCATGCCGTCACCGGGGGCGGGCTCGGCGAGGATCCCGTTGACCACGAGGACCTGGCGGTCAAGGCCGCCCTCGGCCAGCTCGGCCCCGGTGCAAGCCGCTTCTGTGAGCGCGCCGTCCTCGGGCCGGGTGACCAGGGCCACGGCGGTCCGGGCCGGGTCGCGCAGCGCGGCCAGCGCGGCGGCGTACTGGGCTCGCTGGCCCTCCAGCGCCGAGAGCGGCCCGAGGCAGCTCACCCCGGCATCGTTGGTCGACAAGAACTCCTCCCACGCCCGGGGCAGCTCCAACATCCGAAGGGTGTGCCCGGTCGGAGCGGTGTCGAAGATCACGTGGTCCACCCCGCCGGGGACCGCCGGGCCGTCCGCGCCGAGCAGCCGGGTGAACTCCCCGAACGCGGCCACCTCCACCGTGCACGCCCCCGACAGCTGCTCTTCGATCGCGGACAGCGCCGAGTCGGGCAGCACCCCCCGGTAGGGGCCGACCACCGTCTCCCGGTAGGCGGCCGCGGCCGCCAAGGGGTCCAGGTCCGCCACCCACAGCCCGCCCACGCCCTCCACCGGGGTCGGCTCGGACCGCACCGGTTGGGCGAACACGTCGACCAGGTTCGACGCCGGGTCGGTGCTCACCACCAGCACCCGCCGGCCCGCCCTGGCCAACCCGAGCGCGCTCGCCGCGGCGATAGTGGTCTTGCCCACCCCACCCTTGCCGGTGAAGAGGACGAAGCGGGTGCCCCAGCCGTCGAAGACCAGCTGCGACAGCCGAGCCAAGCCTCCGTCCACCGCAGCGCCTGGTGCACAGGTCATGAGCAGCACCCCGACCCGGGAGCGCACCCGCCGGTAACGGCGTCCGGCGCCGCCGCCGGCTCGTCGATGGCCTCGATGACCTCCGCCAGCTCCTCTCGGCTCGGGTAGCGGCCGTAGGCGAGGACCCGGTCGCCAACCAGCACCGCCGGCAGCGCCCCGTCGCCGAAGGCGGCCAACAGCCCGGCTACCTTCGCGTCCGAGGCAAAGGCCGCGGGCTCTTGCGCCAGGTTGAACCGAGCGACGCTCGCCCCCCGTCCGGCCAACCAGGCCAAGTCGGCCGCCGCCTGGGCCAGCGCCGGGTCCACCGACGGCCCGCACACCCCGCTCGCACAACACAACGGCGGGTCGTACACCCGCACCTCAACTCCTGTAACGCTCACGGTCACCGCTCCTCTCTCTCAGTCGGGTGACTCACCCGGCATCGACCACTATCAATATAACACCCGGGACAGGCAGTATCGACAGATGTCGATGTCTCACGGTTGTAGGATGGGCGCCGTGGCCACGACCGTGCAAAGGCACCGCCCGCCAACCCCAGGCCAAGA
This sequence comes from Actinomycetes bacterium, assembly GCA_021819345.1. Classification (GTDB taxonomy): domain Bacteria; phylum Actinomycetota; class Acidimicrobiia; order Acidimicrobiales; family Palsa-688; genus JAKAQB01. Next base: position 4,468 of record JAKARG010000238.1, read on the forward strand.
GGCGGGGGAGGAGCCCTGCTGGCCGGCGCTGTCCGAGGCTCCCCTCCGGCGGGCCGACGCCGAGACCCTCGCCGGCGTGCTGCGGGCCATCGCGGACCCGGCCCGGCTCCAGCTGATCAGCCTGATCCAAGCGGCGAGAGGCGGCGAGGCTTGTGTGTGCGACCTCGTCGCCCCGCTCGGGCTCTCCCAACCGACGGTCAGCCACCACCTCAAAGTGCTCCTCGACGCCGGCCTCGTCACTCGGTCCCGCCGCGGGTCGTGGGCCTACTACCGCCTCGTACCCGAACGCCTCGCCGCCCTCGCTCAGCTCCTCGCCTGACCGGCGGCCCATCCAAGACGAGGCCGGGCGGCTTAGGAGGCCCAGCCGAGCGCCTCTCGGTCGAAGATGTAGCCGACGCCGCGCACCGTGCGGATATGGGTCGGGTGGTGCGGGTCGGTCTCGATCTTCTGGCGCAACCGCCGTATGTAGACCTCCAAGGCCTTCCCCACCTCGCGGGGGTTGGTCCACCCCGCGGCCAACAGCTGCTCCCGGTGGACCACCTGCCCGGCGTGGCCCAAGAGCACCGAGAGCAGCTCGAACTCCTTGGCGGGAAGCGGCATGCACCGCTCACCGACCCGCAGGAGCCGAGCGCCCAAGTCCAACTCGGTGTCTTGAGCGCGGAGCACCTCAGTGTCGACTCGATGTGGACCGTCCCCGAGCGAGGTCATGGTGGCGACCGCGGCGTTCACGCCCCGCCTCCACCGACCGCGACCCCCGTCGTTGGCTGGTACGTCCGTGGCGAGGGAACCTCGGCCGAGGCCTCCTCGAGGGTTTGGCCCTTCGGCTCGGGAAGGGCGACCAAGGTCAGGAGGATTCCGACTGCGGAGACCGCGGCCATCATGCCCATGACTCCGCTGATCCCGACCGACTTGAGGAGATGAGGCACGAGGAGCGCCCCGAGGA
>JAKARG010000239.1 GCA_021819345.1 Actinomycetes bacterium
CGGTCCGGATCAGCTCGATCGCCGCGCAGATCCACGTGGAGTCCTTCGAGGCCGAGGTGGAGCGGGTCTCCGCCCGGCTACGGCGCCTCTACGACGAAGCGCTCCGGCACCGGCCCCGCAAGTTCGTGAACCTCGACATGGAGGAGTACCGGGACCTCGAGCTCACCGTTGCCTGCTTCGAGCGGGTCCTCTCCGAGGAGCCCTACCTCGGCCTCGATGCCGGGATCGTCCTGCAGGCCTACCTACCCGACTCCACCCGCGTGCTCTCCGAGCTGCTCCCCTGGGCTCGCGAGCGCCACGCCGAGCGAGGCGGCACGGTGAAGGTCCGCTTCGTGAAGGGTGCCAACCTCGCCACCGAGCGTGTCGAGGCAGAGCTCGCCGGCTGGCCGCAGGCGCCCTTCGAGACCAAAGCCGAGGTCGACGCCAACTACAAGCGGATGCTCGACCTCGCCCTCGACCCATCCAACGCCGGCGCGCTGCGGATCGGGGTGGCGAGCCACAACCTGTTCGAGTCTGCCTGGGCCCTCACCCTCGCCGACAGCCGTGGCCTCGGGGGCATGGTGGAGCTGGAGATGCTCGAGGGCATGGTCCCCGCCCTTGCTGCGGCCACCGGGCAGGAAGCCGGCGGGCTGTTGCTCTACGCCCCGGTCGCAAGGCGCGCCGACCACGAGTCGGTGATCGCCTATCTGGTCCGCCGCTTCGACGAGAACACCGACCCGGCCAACTTCTTGCGCCACCAGTTCTCCCTCACCCCGGGATCGCCCGCCTGGGAGGTCGAGGCCGAGCGCTTCCGCGCTGCGGTCCGCGACCACCGCTCCCCCGCTCCCCCGAGCCGCCGGAACCAGGATCGTCGCCAGGGCGTCGGCATCTCGCCGGGCCCGCTAGCCCACCGACCGAGCCCCTCAGGCCACCACCCTGCCGGCAGTTGGCACCGAGTGGGGGCGGCGATCGGCTTCGCCAACGAGCCCGACACCGACTTCTCCCTCGCCCACAACCGCGAGTGGGTCGCGGGTGCGCTGGCCCCGCTCGCCGAGCTCGGCCTGGAGCTGGTACCCGCCGAGGTGGACGGGGAAGCGGTGGGCTCACCGCTCGAGGACGGCTTCGATCCCGCCGAGCCGGCAAGGGTCGCCTATCGCTGGGCACGCTCCACCCCCGAGCTGGTGGAGCGGGCGGTCGTTGCGGCGCGTCGGGTGGGTCCGGGCTGGGCCTCGACCTCGGCCGCCGAACGCCGGGACCTGCTCTTCGGGGTGGCCGACCGCCTCGCCGACGCCCGGGGCCGGCTCATCGGGGTAATGGCTCGCGACGCCGGCAAGACCGTCGCCGAGGGCGACCCCGAGGTCTCCGAGGCGATCGACTTCGCCCGGTACTACGCAGAATGCAGCCTCGGGCTCGAGGCGCTGGCCGCCGAGGGGGCCACCTGGAGACCTCACGGCACGATCGCAGTGGTCGCACCCTGGAACTTTCCCCTGGCGATCCCCGCGGGCGGGGTGCTCGCCGGGCTGGCCGCCGGCAACGCGGTCATCTTGAAGCCTGCCCCCGAGGCGGTCGCCACCGCGAGGGCTCTGGCCGAGGCGTGCTGGAGCGCCGGAGTGCCCCGCGACCTGCTCCAGTTCCTCCCCTGCGCCGACGACGAGGCCGGCCGGCTGCTCGTCACCCACCCCGGGGTGGACGCAGTGATCCTGACCGGCTCCTTCGACACCGCGAGGATGTTCCTCGGGTGGCGTCCCTCGCTGCGCCTGCACGCCGAGACGAGCGGAAAGAACGCGATCGTGGTGACCGCCGCCGCAGACCTCGACGCCGCCGTCGCCGACCTCGTCCACTCCGCCTTCGGCCACGCCGGCCAGAAGTGCTCGGCGGCGAGCCTGGCGATCCTCGAGGCCTCGGTCTACGACGATCCCCGCTTCCGCCGCCAGCTCGCCGACGCGGTCCGCACCCTCCGACCCGGCCCTGCCCACGACCTGCGCACCACCATGGGACCGTTGATCCGACCACCGAGCGGGCCGCTCGCCGACGCCCTCGTACGGCTCGGACCCGGCGAGTCCTGGTTGGTCGAGCCGACCCAGCTGGCGGGCAGCCCCAACCTGTGGTCACCGGGGGTGAAGCTCGGAGTGCGTGGCGGCTCGGCGTTCCACCTCACCGAGTGCTTCGGCCCGGTTCTCGGCCTCATGAGGGCGGCGAACCTCGACGAGGCCATCCGCCTGCAGAACCAGCCGGCCTACGGGCTCACCGCCGGCCTCCACTCCCTCGATCCCGCCGAGATCTCCCACTGGAGGGAACGGGTCGAAGCCGGCAACCTCTACGTCAACCGGCACATCACCGGGGCGATCGTGCGCCGCCAACCCTTCGGCGGGTGGAAGCGGTCGGTGCTCGGGCCCGGGGCCAAGGCCGGCGGACCCAACTACGTGGCCAGCCTCGGCACCTGGTCCGCCGACTTCGACGGCGGCTGCGAGCAGTTCGCCGCCGCAGTACGCGCGACCCTCGAGCACGAGCTCGCCCCCTCCGACCCGAGCGGTCTCAGGGCGGAGTCCAACGTCTTGCGCTACCGGCCACTCGGGCGGGTGCTCCTACGCACCGGCCCCTCGGTTCCCGAGCGCGACCTCGAGCTCGCTCTGGGCGCCGCCGGCGCCCTCGATGTCGAGGTGACCGTCTCCAGCCCCACCCCCCTCGGCCCCTACCGCAGCCCGAGCCGCTCGGTCGTCGAGGACCGCGTGGTGGTCGAGGACGACGAGATGCTCGGAGCCCGCCTGCTCGCGACACCAGCCGGCAGCGCAACGAGCGAGGTGGCAGACAAGCTGCGCTTCCTCGCCCCCCCGACCGACGCCCTACGCCTCGCGGCGATCGACTCAGGGCTGTGGGTCGACGACCTGCCGGCCGTCGGCCACCCGGGCCTCGAAGCGTTGCGATGGGTCCGCGAGCAGGCGGTGAGCGAGACCCGCCACCGTCACGGGGACATCACCGGGCGCCACAAGGGCCTGCTCGACCCCTGACCCTCGCTCGATCCCTGGCCCTCGCTCGACCCCTGACCCGAGCGCGCTGCGGGCATCCCCCGAGCTGCGCCCCCGAGCACCGGCTCGCCCTGCGCTCGGCACTCGACGGGTGGGAGACGGGGACCATCGACCCTGGTCGCAGGTGACCTCCGGCCCCGTCGGCCAGCCCCCGGGCTATACAGACTGGACCACGGTGCTGGACCGCAACGGCTTGGAGATCCTCGGTCGCGACGAGTGCCTGGCGCTGGTCGCCTCCTCTCCGGTCGGGCGCGTGGCGCTCAGTGCCGACGCCCTCCCGGTCGTCCTGCCGGTCAACCACCGCCTGCTCGGCGACTCGGTGGTCTTCGCGACCGGGGTCGGCTCGAAGCTCTTGTCCATGGAGAAGGGAACGGTGGTCGCCTTCGAGGCAGACGCCTTCGACCCCGCCTCCCGCAGCGGGTGGAGCGTCCTCGTGGTCGGCGTGGCCCACCAGATCACCGAGGGCGACCGCGAGTGGGGCCCAGCCAACGCGCTCGACCTGCACCCATGGGTCGGGCACCACGCCAGTTACCTGGTCCGCCTGACGACCGAGCGCATCTCCGGGCGCCGCCTGAGACCCGCCCCGGCGCCCCCACCGCCAAGGCGCCGGTGAACCTCCCCCTCGGACGGAGAGAGATCCAGGAGCGCCCCGGTGCCAGGATGGCCGGGATGCCCTACCACCGGATCACCGACCCCGGCCGGTTGCAGGCCCTGCTCGACGCGGTGCTGGTCATCGAGTCCGACCTCGACCTCTTCAGCCTCCTGCGCCAGATCGCCGGCGCCGCAGTCGATCTGGTCGGCGCCCGCTACGGTGCGCTCGGCGTGCTCGACTCGAGCGGCGTTGGCCTCGCCGAGTTCGTCCACGTCGGTGTCGACCCAGCCACCGTCGAGTCGATCGGCCACCTCCCTGAGGGCCGGGGCATCCTCGGCCTGCTGATCCGAGACCCCCGCCCGATCCGCCTGGACGACCTCGCCGCCCACCCCGCCTCGGTCGGCTTCCCCCCGGGCCACCCGGCCATGAGGTCGTTCCTCGGCGTACCGGTGAGGGTGCGCGACCAGGTCTACGGGAACCTCTACCTGAGCGAGAAGCTCGACGGAGCGAGCTTCGACGACGACGACGAGCACCTGGTCGGCGCCCTCGCTCGCGCCGCTGGGATCGCCATCGACAACGCCCGCCTCCACGCCCGGGTACGCGAGCTGACCCTTGCCGAAGACCGGGAGCGCATCGCTCGCGACCTGCACGACACGGTGATCCAGCGCATCTTCGCGGTGGCCCTCTCGCTCCAGGCCACCCTCGGCTCGGTGGACCGGCCGGAGCTGTCCGCTCGGCTGGCGACCGCCGTCGGCGACCTCGACGAGACCATCCGCCAGATCCGGACCTCGATCTTCGCCCTCCAGCCACCGCCTTCGGCCAGCACGGGGCTGCGCGTCGCGATCCTCGACTTGTGCGCCGAGGCCGCCCGCAGCCTCCGCTTCGAGCCCTCCGTAGCCTTCGACGGCCCGGTCGACCTCGTCCCGGGCCACGTGGGCTCCGAGGCTCTCGCCGCACTACGCGAGGCGCTGAGCAACGTCGCCCGCCACGCTCGGGCGACGCACGCCGAGGTCGAGGTCACCGCCACGGTCGAGTCGCTTTGCGTCAGGGTCGACGACGACGGCGTGGGAATGGCACCCGGCGCACCCCGAGCGGGCAAGGGACTGCCCAACATGGCAGAGCGCGCCGAGCTGCTCGGCGGGTCCTTCGCCATCTCCGCCCGCCCCGGAGGCGGCACCAGGGTGCAGTGGCAGGTACCGCTCGGCTGATCGGGCCCGACCAGGACTCATGGCACGCCCAGCTGCGCCGGGGCGTGCCGAGCGCTCAGGCCCGCCCGGCGAGCAAGCGGCGGCACTCCCCTGCGATCACCAGGTCCTCCCGGAGGGTCACGGAGTCGTCGGCCTCGACGACCCGCAGCTTCACGCTGCTCGATTCGGCGTTGACGACGAGGACCCGGGCGGCGTCCACGTCGGGGGCTCAGCCCCGCTCGGCGGCGTGGCGGACGATCACCACCGGGCAGGGGGCGTGGGACGCGCAGTGGGCGCTCACCGATCCGAGCAACATGCCGCTGAAGGCTCCATGGCCCCGCCCGCCGACCACCAACAGCTCTGCCCCGGCGGCGAGCTCGACCAGCCGGGGCGCCGGGTGGCCCTCCACGACCACCTTCTCCACCTCGACCGCAGGCGGGTCACCGAGCACCTCTCGGACGGCCTCGTCCAGGGTCTCGGCTGCGGCCGACGAGTAGTCGAGCCCGCTCGGCAGGAGCACCCCGGTCCCGTAGGCGAGAGCCGGGACCTCCCATGCCGTTACCACCTTCAGGCGGGAGCCGGCCGAGCGGGCCTGGCGGAGCGCCCATAGAT
>JAKARG010000240.1 GCA_021819345.1 Actinomycetes bacterium
ACGAGGTGCACCCCCTTGGAGGCCCTGACCTGCACCCGGGGCCAGTTGCCGGTGAGGCTCTCGGTCTGCTCGGTCCAGACGCCGGTCGCATTGATCACCCTGCGGGCGCGGACCTCGAAGCGCTCCCCCGACTCGAGGTCGCAGACGGTCGCCCCGCCGACCCGACCCTTCTCGTCGATGAGCCCCACCACCTGGGTCCGGTTGGCGGCGAGCGCACCGAGGCCGGCGGCGGTGCGCACGATCGTCATCGTGTGGCGGGCGTCGTCGACCTGGGCGTCCCAGTAGCGCACCCCACCGACGTAGGCGTCGGGGCGGAGCCCCGGGCAGAGCCGGGCCATCGCCTTGCGCCCGAGGTGGCGGTGGGCGGGCAGTCCCCGGCCCCACCCCTTGCCGAGGCCGAGGGTGTCGTAGAGGACCAGGCCGGCGCCGACGTAGGGACGCTCCCACCACCGGTGCACCAGGGGGTAGACGAAGCTCACCGGCCTCACCAGGTGCGGGCAGAGCCGCTCGAGCATGAGGCCTCTCTCGGTCAGTGCCTCGGTCACCAGGTGCCACTCGAGCTGCTCCAGGTAGCGCAGGCCGCCGTGGACCAGCTTGCTCGAACGGCTGGAGGTCCCCGACGCCCAGTCCCGGGCCTCCACCAACCCGACCGACAACCCCCGACCGACCGCGTCGAGGGCAGCGCCTGCACCGACCACACCGCCGCCGATGACGAGGACATCGAGCGCTTCGCCGATGCCCGTGGCCCGCATGTCCCGGAGCGCCGCTGCTCGCCCCTCGGGCGACAGGGCCGAGCGGTCCCGTCGCGCGGCCGCCCCGCGCTGATCGGTGCCCATGGCCGGCTGCGACACCCGCTCAGCCGGCGCGTCCGGGGGATCCGGCACCGCGTCCGGCGGAGCCGGTCTCCGCGGCCGCCTTCAGCGCCTGCAAGGTGGTCGGAATGCCGCTGCGTGCAGCCTCCTTGCGGTTGGCGAGCTGCGCGTCGGCATCGGCACCGAAACGCTCGGCAAAGCCCTCCACCCCGGCAGGCAGCACCTCCCACGACTCGGTCACCCGGGTCCCGCCCTCGACCGGCTCGAAGCTGTACCCCCAGCGGACCCAGCCGGCGTTCACCACCCAGGCGAGCTCCCGACCCGGCTCGGCCGCCACCACCGTGCAGGTGGTCTCCCACGTGCGCTCCGGTGTCTGGTTGCGCCCGACGAAGCGAGCCCCGACCTGCGGGCCGTTCCCGTCGAGCCAGCTTCCTCCGGTGCAGACCGGGCTCCACTCCCCCATCCGGGTGACGTCGGCGACCATCTCGTAGAGCTCCTCGGGGGCCCGGCCGGCCACGACCACCGATCCGGACAGCGAGAGCTCCCCGGGCTTCATCTCCTCGCTCGGTTCCATGCCCCCATACTGCCTCCCCGGCTGTGACAGTCGTTCGCCCCCGCAGGTGGGCCGCCCGGGTTCAGGGGTTGCGCCGGGTAGGTCGGAACCGTCAGCCGGCTCGGCTCCACCGACCGACACGAAGGCACTCCTCTTCTCCTGCCGGCTCAGCTCTTCTCCTGCCGGCTCAGCGGCCCTCGCTCGTGCGAGCGCCGCGGTCTCCTCGCGCAAGCGCCGCAGACGCCACGGGGCCCCGAGTAGCTGGTCCCGCCTCGGCAACCGGACCGAGCGACCACGCCCGGCAGTGACCTCGCGCCAATCTCGCCGAGCACCGCGGCGCCCCGCGCTGCGGTGGGGCTGCGTAGGGCAATCCGCATCACGAGGGGCCCCCGACGGCACCCCCAGGCCCCGGAGCGCTTGATTTAGGGCTAGGCGGGGTGGCGTTGATGACAGCGCTTGGTCTTGAGCCCACTACCGCACGGGCAGGTGTCGTTTCGGCCAGCGCGCGCAATGGCGGTCCGCAGGTCGGCGGCAGGTCGACCGGAGCGGATGAGCTCGGCCATTGACCGCAAGGGCACATCCACGCGCGTGAAGAACGCCTTGTAGCCTGCGCAGAGGTAGTTGAGGCCCTCCTCACCGTCGGGTGTGAGCACGAAACGGTTCTTCGGGCACTCACCCCAGCACGCGTCGCGCACCTCGCACTCGATGCAGTAACGGGGGAGGCTGTCGCGCTTCTCGTTGCCGAAGCGCTGCTGGCGGTCACTGCCCACGAGCTCGACGAGGTGGGTCTCATGGAGGTTGCCGAGGCGGTGTGCTGGATCGACGAAGTGGTCGCAGGAGTAGACGTCACCGTTGTGCTCCAGCGCCACGGCGTGACCGCAGGTCTCTGCGAAGACACACAGCCCGGCAGGCAGACCGAGGTGCGGCGCGAGGATGGCGTCGAAGGTCTGGACGTACACTTCGCCGAGGTCCCGGCCCACCCACTCGTCGAAGATCGCGATGAGAAAGTCGCCCCAGGCGGCTGATGGGACGCTGCGTTCACTGACGGCGTAAGGGTCATCTGGGTTCGGCTGATGCTCGACGATGGGGATGAACTGGATCACGAGCGCGCCGCAGTCGTCGCGCAGGTAGCGGTAGACCCGCAGCGGCTCACCGACGTTGCCGGCGTGCACGGTGCACAACACGTTGTAGTCGACCTGGTGGTGACGCAAGACATCAAGTCCGCTGAGAACGCGCTCGGAGGTCGGCCGTCCGCGCTTGTCGACTCGGAAGCGGTCATGCAGGTCGGGAGGCCCGTCGATGCTGATCCCGACGAGGAAGCGGTGCTCGGCGAGGAAGACCCCCCACTCGTCGGTGAGCAGCGTGGCGTTGGTCTGCAGCGTGTGCCGGATCACCTGGCCCGGGCGACGGTAGCGCTCGGCGGTCTCGACCATGCGAGCGAAGAAGGCAAGCCCCATGAGGGTCGGCTCGCCCCCCTGCCAGGCAATCGTGACCTCGGGGGCGTCCTGGGACTCGAGTGACTGACGGACGTAGGCCTCCATGGTCTCGTCGCGCATCCGAAAGCGAGCACCTGGATAGAGCGACGCCTTGTCGAGATAGAAGCAGTAGCTGCAGTCGAGGTTGCAGATAGCTCCTGTCGGCTTCGCCATGACGTGGTAAGCGGCGGGCGCCCCAGCGGGTCGTCGTTCAGGCAGTGACGGTCCGCTGCTGCTGCGGTGAAAGGTGACCTCGGTCACCGAGTCCGGCGCTGTCTGAACCCTGTCGGTGTAGTTTGGGTCCGGCGCACCTGACAACGCTATCCGGTCCACCGGCGGTGGCCGTGGTCGACCTGGCCGGGGCCTACCCCCCGAGAGCGCAGCGCACCGCGTTCACTGATCGACCCGCTGGCACCACTGACCTCGATCCTCGCCCACAGCCGCATCCAGCCGATCCGCGTGTCCGCACGCGGCTATCGCAACCGGGAGCACTTCAAGACCGCGATCTGGTTCCATCTTGGCGGTCTCCAGCTCTACCCGATCACCCCGTGACCTGGGCTACCCACGGAGAACCCGGAAGCGCCATTTTTCTTGCGGTCGGTGCTCGACCAGTGGCTGCACGACCTGGCGACGGGCGGCTCCGACAGCGCGGCACGACGGCCGGTTTCAGCGGCAGAGGCCAGCACGTCCCTCGTAGGGTGGCGTGATGACCGATGGCGGGCCTGCCCCCGAGGCGCTGATCCTCGGCGGCCCGAACGGGGCGGGCAAGACGACGAGTGCGGCCGAGCTGGTCCCCCCGGATCTGCGGTTCTTGGACAGCGACCTGATCGCAGCGCGCCTGGTCCGGGAAGGCCATCCGGCTGCCGGGTTGGAGGTAGCTGCCGGTCGGGTGCTGCTCGGCCGGGTGCGAGAGACGGTGGCGACCAGGGAGTCGTTCTGTTTGGAGACGACCCTGGCAGGACGGACCGTCGGTCGCTGGATCGGAGAGTGGCAGCAGGCCGGCTATCGGGTCCGGCTGATGTTCGTCGCCTTGGACGATCCTGACCTGGCGGTCCGGCGGGTGGCTGGTCGGGTGGCCGGTGGCGGCCACGACGTACCTGAGCTGCTGGTCCGGCGCCGGTGGGCGGCCGGGTTGCGGTGGCTGTTCGACGTGTGCCTGCCGGCGGTGGACGCTTGGCTGGTGATCGACAACAGTGCCGGTGATGCCCGCCCAGTGGCTGCGGGAACCCGTGCTCAGGTGGCCTCGAGGGTGATAGACCCGCTGCGGTGGTCGCGGTTGGTGGGGGCGGCTGCTGGGGTGGGGGCGGTCAGCGCCTGGCGTTACGGGCGTTGAGGTCTTCGATCCCGTTGCCCCGATCCACGATGACCGGGAGAGCGAGCCGGAGGCGACGTTCGATCTCTCGCCTGGCGGCGGTAGCGGCCTTCTCTGGGATGTCACCAAAGATGGGCGACACCAACGCGGGATCGAGGGTCTCTTGATCGGTGTGCAGAGCCACAGACGGAGGCTACCCAGGTATGAGTCCCCCCACGTGGTGGGGTTTCGAGGGCGGTCCACCATCCGGTGAGCCACCGGCGTGATGATCGGTGTGTACCTCACAAGTGCACAACGAGGAGATCACACCGATGGCTTTGTCTGATCCTGCCCTGTCCGAACTGCTCTGCGCGCTGCGCGCCGGAGACGGCACCGATCTCGTCCGTGAGCTCGCCGGCTGGGCCATCCAGCAGCTCATCGAGGCCGAAGCCGCCGAGAAGATCGGGGCCGGCCGCTACGAGCGCTCCGAGTCCCGGGCGACTCAGCGCAACGGGACCCGTCCGAAGACGCCCTCGACCAAGGCCGGGGACCTCGTGGTGGGGATCCCGAAGCTGCGCGCCGGCTCGTTCTTCCCGTCGCTCTTGGAACCCCGCCGACGCATCGGGAAGGCCCTCTACGCGGTCGTCATGGAGGCCTATGTCAACGGCGTCTCGACCCGGTCGGTCGAGGACCTGGTGGCGGCCATGGGGGTCGACACGGAGATCTCCAAGTCCGAGGTGAGCCGGATCTGCGCCGGCCTCGACGAGCGGGTCGAGTCCTTCCGGAACCGGACTCTCGGACACGTGGCGTTCCCTTACGTCTACCTGGACGCCACCTACGTCAATGTCCGCGACGACGCCCTCGGCCAGGTCGTCTCCCGAGCGGTCGTGGTGGCGACGGGGATCAGCGCCGAGGGTGCCCGGCAAGTCCTCGGAGTCGACATCGGTGACAGCGAGGACGAGACGTTCTGGACCCGCTTCCTGCGCACGCTGCGCGACCGGGGGCTCAGCGGGGTCCGCCTCGTCATCTCCGACGCCCACGCGGGGCTGAAGGCGGCGATCACGAAGTGCTTCTCGGGATCCTCGTGGCAGCGGTGCCGGGTGCATCTCGCCCGGAACCTCCTCGCCCGGGTGCCCAAGGGCGACCAGGAGATGGTGGCCGCCGCCTTGCCCTCGAGCTTCGCTCCAAGCGACCCCGACAAGCTCGCCGCCCGCTACGACGAGGTCACCGACGCCCTCGCCAAGCGCCTCCCGAAG
>JAKARG010000241.1 GCA_021819345.1 Actinomycetes bacterium
CACCTACAACTACTCACCTCCCGCCGAGGACCTGGTCGTCGAGCGGCCCGACTCGGTGTCGACCACCCTGGTCGAGGACGGACCGCTGCGCGGCCGGCTGCGGGTGAGGCGGGAGATGACCTGGCCGGAGCGGGTCGAGGACGGCCGGAGGGTCGGCGCGGCGAGAGTGGCGGTCACCACCTTGCTGGAGCTGCGGGCCGGGGACCCGCTCGTGCGGGTCACGACGAGCTTCGACAACCCCTCCCGGGACCACCGGCTCCGGGCGCTGCTGCCGCTCGCCGAGCGGGCCGAGCGCTCCGAGGCGGAGTGCGCCTTCGGTGTCGTGAGCCGTCCGCTGCAGGCCGAGGGGGGGCCCGGGGAGGTCGGGATCCCCACCTTCCCCTCACGCAGATGGGTACGTGCCGGGGGGGTCACCGTCACCCACGAGGGCCTGGCGGAGCACGAGGTGGTCGACGACGGCTGGCAACTGGCCATCACCCTCCTGCGCTGCACCGGGGTGATCTCCCGCCCCAACCCGGTGCTGCGCCCGAGCGCCGCCGGCCCCGGGCTGCCGACCCGGGACACCCAGCTCGTCGGCCCGGTCGCCATCCGCTACGCGGTTGCGGTCGGCGACGTCGATCCCTGGGCGCTCACCGAGGATGCCTGGGTGCCGCTGTTCGCCGAGGGCGGTGGTGGCGGCGGCACGCGCCCGTTGTCAGCGGGCAGCCACCTCGCGGTCGCCGGGGCCGAGGTGTCCTCCCTGCGCCGGGTGAGCGGGGGACTGGAGCTACGGGTCTTCAACCCCACCGACGACCCGACCCGGGTGGTGCTCGACGGTCGCTCCGGCTGGCTGGTGGACCTTCTCGGTCGTCCGCTGGAGCGCTGGACGGACGGGTTCCCCCTGCGCCCCTGGGGTATCGCCACCGCCCGCCTGGACGAGGCCACCGCAGGGAACTGACCGACCAGGGCCCGCCTCGTCGGCTCGGCTGGCGGCCAGCCGACCGGTGCCCCGGTCCGGGCCCAGCCCAGCTTCTCCGGGCCGGCTTCTTCGGGCCGGCCTCTCCGGGCCAGCTTCTTCAGGCCGGCTTCTTCAGGCCGGCGCCGCAGAGGACCACCACCACGTCGCCCCCTGCTTCCGGGAGCCCGGGGGGGCGGGACCTGTCCCTCCATGCGGCCCACGCGGCTGCGGCGGTCGGCTCCACCCATACCCCGGAGCGCGCGAGATCGGCGCGCGCAGCGACGATGGCGTGGTCCTCGACGGTTGCGACGACCCCCTCCGAAGCGGCTACGGCGGCGCGCACCTGGGCGAGCCGGGGTGGCTCGGCGATCGCGATTCCCTCGGCGATCGTCTCGCCCCGGGGGGCCGCGCCGGACAGCGGCGAGCAGGCAGCTGCCTGCACCGCCACGATGCGAGGCGCCCGCTCGACCAGCCCGAGCGCCAGCAGCTCGGCGAAGGCCGCAGCGAGCCCGAGGACGAGTGTCCCGTTGCCGGCGGGCACGACCACCGATCCGGGCGCCCTGCGACCGAGCTGCTCCCAGATCTCGTAGCCCACGGTCTTGACGCCGGCGACGAAGAGGGGTTGGTAGACGTGGCTCGCATAGAAGACGCCCGGCTGCTCGGCCCGGTCGCGCGCCGCTGCGGCCGCCGCCGAGCGACCCCCGGGTGCCACCGCCACCGTCGCGCCGTGAGCCTCGATCGCGGCGCGCTTGGCTGCCGAGGTCCCCTCCGGTACCCAGATCTCCGCCGCGATCCCCGCCCTCGCCGCGTAGGCGGCCACCGCGGTGCCTGCGTTGCCGCTGCTGTCGGCGACCACCGCCTCGACCCCGGCGTCGGCCGCGGCAGCGAGGAGCACCGCTGCACCTCGGTCCTTGAACGAGAGCGTCGGCTGCAAGAAGTCGAGCTTCCACCAGCAGCCGTCGCCGGCCGCCACGAGGGGGGTCATCCCCTCCCCCAGGCTCACCCGGCTCGCCGCGCGAAGCGGCGGGAGCACCGGGGCGTAGCGCCACAGCGACCAGGGTGCGCCGGGATCGACCGGCTCGGCAGCCAGCGGCCCGCGCAGCTCGAGCAGCCCCCCGCATGCGCACCGCCAGACCATCGCGCCGACCACATAGACCTGCCCACAGGTCGGGCACCACTGCTCCCAGCCCCCGTGCCCGCTGTCCCGGGCAGCACCTAGGGGCGGGCCCACTCAGTAGCCCTCGGCCGGGTCGACCAGGCCGAGGAGCGGAGCGCCCGTGGCGAACCGGGCGACGTTGTCCTCGATCCGCCTGGCGAGCCGGGGCCGGATCATGTCCCAGGTGTCGGCGGTGTGGGGGGTGATGATGCAGTTGGGTGCCTCCCAGAGCGGGTGGCCGTCGGGGAGCGGCTCGGGGTCGGTCACGTCGAGGGCTGCACCGGCGATCGCACCCGAGCCGAGCGCCGAGACGAGCGCCTCGGTGTCCACGTGCCCGCCGCGGGCGACGTTCACCAGCCATGCTCGGGGGTCCATCAGGGAGAGCTCGTCGGCTCCGATGATGCCGGCGGTAGAGGGCGTGAGGGCGAGGGCCAGGTACACGACGAGCGCGCCGGGCAGCACCCGGTGGAGGTCGGACACCGGGACCGTGCGGGCTGCGCCAGGGACCGGGTCCCGCCGGCGACGCACGACGGTGGCCCGGACCCGGAACGCCTGCAGCAGGCGGAGCAGCTCCGCGGTGATGCCGCCCCCGCCGAGGATCACCACCGAGCTGTCGTAGAGGCTGGTGCCAGCCGGCTGACCCCAGGACCGGGCCGTGACCCGCTCCGGCAGGAGCCGCAGGCCGGCGAGGCTGAGGGCCAGCGCGTGCTCTGCGACCGGCTCGGCGTAGCACCCCTTGGCACAGGTCCAGCTCCGGTCTGCGCTCAGCACTCCGGCAGCGGCGAACGCCTCGACCCCCGCGAAGGGCAGCTGCACCCAGCGCAGGCCCCGATGGGCTCCGAGCAGCTCGCCCAAGCGGGCTGGCTCGCCGGGCTGGAGCCAGATCAGGGCCTCCGCCTCCCCCGGCTCCGAGGTCGGCGTGCCCCCTCCCAGCCGCACCGCCTCAGCGGCCCACTCGGGTGTGCTCGGGGCGATGGCGACTGTCGGTCCGCTCACCCGCTCGATGCTAGGGCGAGCAGTGTCGGCTGCCAGTTGCCTGCGGGTGCCGGTTCCCTGCGGGTGCCGGGAGCGGCCGGGGGCCGAGGGCCCCACACCCCTGCCTAGACTGCGGTGGAAAGGGGTGGCCGGTGCCTGCCGGCCCGATCGGAGGTACTTGCGATGGATCGTACGCTCGAGCCCGCCCTGGTCGAGTCGATGCGAAAGGACTTCGCCGCCGATCCCTCCCACCGCCTCGTGCAGAACGCGGTCACCACCGCAGGCCTCGCCGAGGTCGCAATCGACCGAGAGGTGGTCAACCGCGCCGACCACTCGATGTCGGTGCTGCTCGACGACTGGAAGGTCACCGACCAGCAGCGCAGCGGCCGGTGCTGGCTGTTCGCCGGGCTCAACCTGCTCCGGGTCGGGGCGATGCGCAAGATGGGCACCACCGAGCTCGAGCTCTCGCAGAACTGGATGATGTTCTGGGACAAGCTCGAACGGGCCAACTACTTCTTGGAGGCGATCATCGAGACCGCGGGCCGGGACCTCGACGAGCGCACCGTGGCCCGTTTGCTCGACACCCCCGCCGAGGACGGCGGCCAGTGGAACATGTTCGTGGCGCTGGTCTCCAAGTACGGAGTGGTGCCGAAGTCCGCCATGCCCGAGACCAAGAGCTGTGCCGACACCCGGGAGATGAACCAGGTCCTGCGCCGCCTGCTCCGCCAGGGGGCCAAGAGCCTGAGGGAGGTTGCCGCCTCGAGTGGTCCCGAGGCCGCCCGGGAGGACAAGGCGGGGATCCTCCGCATGGTCCACCGGGTGCTCTGCATCCACCTCGGCACCCCGCCCGAGCAGGTCGACTGGCAGTGGACCGACAAGGACCGCGGCTTTCACCGCGACGGGGTGCTCACCCCGCTCGAGCTCGCCGAGCGCTACGTCGACATCCCCTTGGCCGACTACGTGTGCCTGGTCAACGACCCCCGACCGTCGTCGCCGATGGGGCGGACCTTCACCGTCGAGCACCTCGGCAACGTCGTCGGTGCCCCGCCGGTCACCTACCTCAATGTCGACCTTCCGACGATGAAGCGCCTGGCCGCCGGCGCGCTCCAAGAGGACGAGCCGGTGTGGTTCGGCTGTGACGTGGCGAAGATGATGAGCGACTCCCACGGCCTCTGGGACGCCACGCTCTACGACTACGCCTCGGTCTACGGGGCCGACTTCGCCCTCGACAAGTCGGACCGCCTGCTATACCACGAGACCCAGATGACCCACGCGATGCTCTTCACCGGCGTCGACCTGCTCGACGGCACCCCCAGGCGCTGGCGGGTCGAGAACAGCTGGGGCAAGGACCGGGGCAAGGACGGCTTCTACACCATGAACGACTCGTGGTTCGACGAGTACGTCTTCGAGATCGCGGCGCGCGCCGAGCGCCTGCCGGCGGACCTGCGGGCCGCGCTCGACCAGGAGCCGATCGTGCTGCCGGCGTGGGACCCGATGGGCGCCCTGGCCGGCTGAGAGCGCCGCTCTACCGGCTCGACGCCTCCGTACCGACCCGGAGAGCGCACCTCGGTGAGCTCCCAGAGCTCACCGCAAGTACGCATTCGGTGCGTCGGACTCGTTGACTGCCCGCTCGAAGGCCGGGTGCACTCTGGTCAACGTGACCCAGCGGTGGCTCGCATCCAGCTCCACTCCCACCGTTGACGAGCGAGCGCGGCGCCATTCGAGCAACCCCACGAGGATCGCCCCAAGGGCGCAGATGACCAGCAGGACCCCGGCATGCGCCCCGCCGGTTTGGACCTCCCGGTAGGCGATCAGGGCGAGGACGGCGAGCACACCTGCGACAAGGAACCAGGCGTGCTGCATACGGCGTGCCCGGCGGTGAAGCAGGTACGCCTCCTCCGAGAAGGGCAACTCGACGGTGAGGACCTCCGATGGTCGTCGCATCACGGCGATGACGATGAGGCCCAACCATCCGGGCGGTCCGAAGAGGACGAGCAACCAGGCAACGCCGAGCCCCGTAGAACCCGAGATTCTGGAATCGATCGTGAGCTGGTCGTGAGTCGGCGTCCCGAGCTTGACGCAAACCGGTGGCAAGGTACCGCGCACTGCGGCATCTACGAACACGGTGGCTCGAGGCACGGCCCCTCCTCATGTAGAAACAAGCCAAGTGTATGGTTGACTACGCCCGCGCACGGCTCTCGGCGAAGAGCCGGAAGGTCGGCTCGATCCTCGGGCCGTTCTCATCTCGCAGTTCGGAGAGGGTCGGAGAGCAGGAGCGCCTGCTCCTCGCGCCTCGCCTTCTCCTCCACCGCCTGGCCG
>JAKARG010000242.1 GCA_021819345.1 Actinomycetes bacterium
ACCCGGACCGCGGAATTCCCGGCACCTGCATCGCGGGCTCGGAGCCGCGCCGCCGGGCGGGCCCCCACGGGGGCGGCGGGGCGGCCCGGGCGGGAGGCGGAGGACCGCCCCCGCCCGGGTGGGCCCTCCCGCCCGGTTGGGGGCCACCGCCACCTGGGTGGAGTGGGCCGAGCGAGCCCGCGGGCGGAGGCCGGCCTGCTCCCGCCGGCGGCTGGGCTCCTCCTGACCCGAGCCAGCTCCGACCCGGTCCACCGCCGGGTGGTCCCCGCCGGTGGGCCGCGCCGGGGGCAGCCCCTGGTGCGATCTCCAGGTTCAGGGCTTGGCGAGCCGGCGGCTCCGCGGTGCGCCCCCGGCCCGCCGTACCCCCGCCCGCCGTACCCCCGCCCACCGGACCCCCGCCTACCGTCGCAGGGACCGGTGCTCCGAGGTCCTCCGGGCAACCCGGCTCTGCGCCGACCGCCTCGGCCGGAGCGGCGCCCGTGGGTGCTCCGAACCCGCCCGTGCCCTACGAGCCAGGCGCTGGCACGGGGCCCTCCAGCGCTGGTGGCGCAGACCGGCCGGGGCCAGCGACCCCTCCTGGGGCACCGGGCTCGCTGGCCGGCGCTTCTCCTTGGAGCGCGCTCGACACAGAGCCGATCGTCTTCGCAGTACCTCCTCCACCTCCGCCTGACACTCCTCCTCTCGGCGGCCCTACCTCTGACGACACGCTCGTGGTCGACGGCACGGCCCCCCTGCCCCTGCCCCTGCCCCTGCCTCTGGCCCTCGGCGGAGACGGCCAGGAGGATCGGGCGACCCGAGACGACGACCTGGTTGCCTCGCCGCCCCCCGTCCCGGGTGGACGAGCAGCCTCGGGATCCGAAGGAGCATCCGCGGGGGTCTCGGCTCCCTGGCCGCCTCCGCCCGGTCCCTGGAGTGGCCAGCGGGCGGGAGGGGGCTGAAGGAGCCTCAGGTGGCCTCGGTTGCCACCAGGATCACCCCCCTAGCGGCTGCCTCGGCCGCCACCTCTGGCCCACCGAGGTCGTCGCCGATCGCCAGGGCGAGAGCCCGCCTGTCGCGCCTGGTGAAGATCTCCGCTGTCCTTGCGGCTCTCAGGACGTCGTCGCTGTGCAAGGTGTGCGACACCTCTGCCACCACCGTGATGCGCTCGGTCGAGCCAACCCGCCGGGCCTCCGCGACCAGGTCGCTGCGGCGGAGGCGCCGCAGCTCTTCCGGTGAGAGCGGAGACCTTCGCCCGAGGAGGTCGACCAGGTCGTCCAGCGCGCCGGGCGTGACGACCGCGATGCGTTCGGCGAGGTCCGAGATGTAACGAGCCGGGTTCTCGACGATTCGTCGCTCGAGGTCGCTGCCCTTCAGGACGGCTACGTCCGTCTCGAGGCGATCGAAGCGGGCGTTGGTGTTCGCCATGTGCTCGCGCAGCATCGTCTCGGTCCGGAGCTGGGCCTCCGCCAGCGCGTCGACCCGAACGGTCAGCTCGTCCATCCGCTGCGCCAGCGCGTCCACCCGCGCGGTCAGCATGTCGACGCGCTCGGTGAGGGCGTCCATCCGCTGGGTCAGCTCGTCCATCCGCTGCGCCAGCGCGTCCACCCGCGCGGTCAGCATGTCGACGCGCTCGGTGAGGGCGTCCATCCGCTGGGTCAGCTCGTCCATCCGCTGGGTCAGCGCGTCCACCCGCGCGGTCAGCACGTCGACACGCTCGGTGAGGGCGTCGACCCGGGCGGTCAGCGTGATCATCTGCTCGGCGAGCGCCTCCACCCGGTCGGTCAGGGAGACCATGTGCTCGGCAATGTCTCCGACCCGGTCCGTCAGCGCAGCCATTTGCTCGGGCAGGTCCACGAACTGGTCTCCGAGCAGGACGGCTCGCAGCTGGGCGCGCATGCCTGCGTCAGCCTCGAGCTGTCTGATGATGTCGATCATCTCCACGTGATCAGGATACCTTTGGTGCGCCAACCCGGTCGGCGATATCTCCTCCGGCTCACGGCCCCGAGCAAGGGGCTCATGGTGCCGAGCAGAGAGGCACGACCTCGCCAGGGTGGGTCCCAGGCATGTGCAGATGAGGAGCGGGGTGCAGGTGCGCAGCGGGGTGCAGATGAGCAGCGGGGGCTCGGGGGGACGGTCCGCTTCGGCGACCGACCCTCGCCTGCCGTCGCGTGCGCTCGGCGCGCGAGGATCGACTGTGGAGCTCGACGAGGTGTTGCGCCGGCGGCGCATGGTCCGTCGCTACACCGACGAGCCGGTCTCCCGGGCCGACCAGGAAGCGTTGGTGCAGGCCGCCCTGCGGGCGCCGTCGGCCGGATCGACCCAGGGCCTCCGGCTCCTCGTCCTGAGCGACGAAGTCGACAGGGCCCGGCTCTGGGAGGCCACGGCATGGGTGCCACCCGACTCGCAACGGGCGAGGCTCGGCGAGCACCTCCGGGCCGCACCGCTCGTGATCGTGCCCCTCTGCTCGGAGCAGGCCTATCGGGAGCGCTACGCCGAGGCGGACAAGGCGTGGCTTCCCGCCGCCGACCGCTGGAGCACCCCCTATTGGTACGTGGACGCGGCCTTCTCGTCGATGCTCATCTTGCTGAAGGCGGTGGACCTCGGCCTCGGAGCGGCGTTCCTCGCCTTCCCGCCCCGCTTCGTCCCCCGGTTCCGGGAGCGCTTCGGGGTGCCCGAAGAGCTCGAGCCGATCGGCCTGGTGCTCGTCGGCCACCGCCACCCCGAGCTCGGGCCATCCCGGCGCCCCGAGCACCGCCTCCCGGTGGAGGAGCTGGTCCACCGGGGGCGCTGGGGAGCCCGGTAGCGGCGCCTCCGACCTCCGACCCGGGTCGGAAGGACCTGGCGTGGACTTTTCCCGAACCGCCTCGATCTCAGCGGAGCGTGCCGGGACCCTGCCGGTCGAGCAGCTGGGCACCGACGCGGGTCACCGTCGGGAGAACCCCCTCGACGTCCTCGTAGGTCGTGCGGTGGTTGACGAAGCAAGCTCGCAGGCAGGTCCTGCCGTCGACCCTCGCCGGAGCGAGGTAGACGTCGCCGTCGGACTGGAGCGCGCCGGCGAGAGCAAGGTGGTAGCGGTCGGCGTCGGCGTCTGTGACGCCAGTCGGAAGGTGCCGGAAGCAGACCGTGGAGAGCTCCGGCTCCAGCACCAGCTCGAAGTCGGGATGTTCGCGTAGGAGCCCTGCCAGGTAGGCGGCCTGGGCCAGGTTCGCCTCGATGGCTGCGCGCAGCGCCGCTGCGCCATGGACCCTGAGGGCCAACCACACCTTCAGGCTTCGTAGCGGCCGGGAGTACTCGAGGGTCAGGTCGACGGCGTGGAGCTCGGCCTCCTCCCCGTGGGGCATGTAGGTCTCCTCGTGGGAGAAGGCCCGGCGAAGTGCGGCCACGTCCCGCACGAGCAACACGCTGCAGGGCTTCGGGACGTACATCCACTTGTGGGCGTCGACAGTCGCCGAGTCGGCGCGCTCCAGCCCGGCGAAGAGGTGGCCCTTGGTCGAGGTTGCCGCCGCGGGCAGCCCGTAGGCACCGTCGACATGGAGCCACACCCCTTCCTCGGCGCACACCTCGGCGAGGGAGGCGAGGTCGTCGACTGCGCCGGTCAAGGTGCTGCCGGCGTTGGCGACGACCGCGACGGGGATGATGCCCTCGGCGCGGTCGCGGCGGATGGCGTCGGCTACTGCAGCCACCTCGACGCGGTGGCGGGTGTCGATCGGGACCGCCCTCACGCCCGCGCCGCCGATGCCGAGCAGTTCGGCGGCGCGGCGCACCGAGTAGTGGACCTCATCGGAGCACACGAGCGACATCCGGCTGCCCGACGCTCCCTCCCGGCGGGCGCCCGGCAGGGCCTGCTCCCTGGCTGCGGCGAGAGCCGTGAGGTTGGAGATCATCCCGCCCGATGCCATGATCCCCCCGGTTGCCCCGAAGCCGACCAGCTCTGCCACCCAGCGGACTGCCTGGGCCTCGAGCAGGCCGGCCCCGCCTGCCTCGACGGCGACGTTGACGTCGTGGGATGCCATCAGCGCGTCGGCGAGCACGCCTACCTCTAGCCCCGAGGAGCCGACGTAGGCGAAAAAGCGCGGCCGGCTCTGTGCGATGCTCGCGTCGAGCACCCTGGCGGCGTGGTCGAGGACCGAAGCGGCGTCCTGTGGCCCTTCCGGCAGGGGACCCTCCAGGGACGCGCGCAGCTCGTCGGTGACCGGGGGCTGCCCGGCTCGGGGGTGGTCGAAGCTGCGCCAGGCAGCGAGGATCAGCCCGGCTGCGTGAGCGAGGACCGCCTCCCGGTCCTCGAGGGCCAGGGGGTCGCCTACGGGTGGTCGGGACGGCGCCTGGCCGGCGCCCACGGTCCCCGAGTCCTGATCGCCGGCCGACCCGTGATCACCGGCCGGACTGTGCTCGCCGGCCGACCCGTGCTCGCCGGCCGGACTGAGCGGGCGGCCGTGCGCGCTCCTGCTGGGCTCGGCCTTACCGTCCTCCGCCATCGCCGGCCTCCCGGGTCTTCGTACGGGACCAAACTACACAGGTGGCTCACCTTCCCCCGAGCTCGGGCGCAGGGGGTACCCGGTCCGACCACGAGTAGGATCGGCTGATCGAGGGTCTCTAGGCGAGCAGGGAGAGAACGTGTCAGAGGTGGAGATCGGGCGGGGCAAGTCCGGCCGGAGGGCCTACGGGTTCGACGACATAGCCGTGGTTCCGAGCCGGCGGACCCGGGACCCCGAAGACGTCGACATCAGCTGGGAGATCGACGCCTATCGCTTCGAGCTCCCGCTCATGGCATCGGCCATGGACGGGGTGGTGAGCCCTGCGACCGCCATCGAGATCGGTCGCCTCGGCGGGGTGGGGGTGCTCAACTTGGAGGGGCTCTGGACCCGCTACGAGGACCCCGAGCCGTTCCTCGAGGAGATCGCCGGGCTCGAGGCCGACAAGGCGACGGCCCGGATGCAGCAGATCTACTCCGAGCCGATCAAGCCGGAGCTCGTGACCCAGCGGATCCGGGAGGTGAAGGACGCCGGGGTGACCGCCTGCGCGTCTCTCACCCCACAGCGTACGGCACAGTTCGCCCGGTCACTGCTCGACGCCGACCTCGACCTGTTCGTCATCCAGGGTACGGTCGTGTCGGCCGAGCACGTGTCTAAGACCTCCGAGCCGCTCAACCTGAAGCGTTTCATCAGGGAGCTCGACATCCCGGTGATCGTGGGTGGCTGCGCCTCCTACCAGGCGGCCCTGCACCTGATGCGCACCGGTGCCGTCGGGGTCCTCGTGGGCGTCGGCCCGGGCCACGCCTGCACCACCCGGGGGGTGCTCGGGATCGGGGTGCCCCAGGCCACGGCGATCGCCGACGCCCGCGCCGCGCGCGCCCAGCACCTCGACGAGACCGGCGTCTACGTGCACGTG
>JAKARG010000243.1 GCA_021819345.1 Actinomycetes bacterium
GCTCGGCATCATCATGGCGCTGCTGCTCGGATGGCAGTTCACCCTCGCCGAGTTCGTCGGCGGCCCGATCATGATCGTGCTCGTCGCCGTCGGCTTTCGCCTCGTGCTCCGCCAGCAGCTGCTCGACGAGGCCCGCCGCCAGGCCGACCGAGGGCTCGCCGGTCAGATGGAAGGCCACGCGGCGATGGACATGTCGATCGCCGAGACGGGCAGCTTGTGGCGGCGCCTGCGCTCGCCGAAGGGGTTCACCTCGGTGTCGCACATTTTCGTTATGGAGTGGGCGGCAGTGCTACGCGACGTGGTCGGTGGGCTGTTGCTTGCCGGCGCGCTCGGCGCCTGGGTGCCCGACAGCTTCTGGCGCCACTTGTTCTTCACCGGCCATCCTCTGGTGGCGAAGATCTGGGGGCCGCTCCTCGGGCCGGTCATCTCGATCTTCGCCTTCGTCTGCTCGATCGGCAACGTCCCGCTCGCCGCGGTGCTGTGGAACGGTGGGATCAGCTTCGGCGGCGTCGTCGCCTTCATCTTCGCCGACTTGATCATCATCCCGATCCTGCTCATCTACCGCAAGTACTACGGGACCAAGATGATGCTCGTCATCTTGGGCGTCTTCTACGCCACGATGGCCCTCGCCGGCTACGCCGTCGAGGTCGTCTTCGGCGCCGCCGGCCTCGTCCCGGCCACCCGCAAGGCCACGGTCCTTCACCCGAGCATCACCTGGGACTACACGACCATCCTCAACATCGTCTTCTTCGTCCTCGCCGCCGCGCTCGTCTGGCGGTTCTTCAGAACGGGCGGCCGCTCCATGCTGAAGATGATGGGCGGCGCGCCTGTCGGGCCCGACGCCGCCGGGGCGCACGCCCACCGGTGAAACCTCGAGGACTGCCTGCGTTCATCTCTGATCGTGTCGTTGGACCCTGTGCGGTCAAGCTGGCCGCGGCGTCGACTGGGAAACGCTCCGGCGCCACGGCCTGGCAGGCCGATGCCAGGTGACTCCCACTATCGCCCCTTTGGCAGTTGAGTGGCTCCGTCTGTCGGGTGGCCTCATTCGAGAGAGCCGGGGTACGCGAGCTCGGCCTTGTCGACCAGCCGGTTCGTGGAGCGCCGAACGGCGATGAGGACCGCCACGACGACGACGACCGCCGCGGCACCGAGCGCGAGGTCGATCCTCCCCGACAGGTGGCGGAGCGTCGCGCCGGCCCCGTAGGAGGCGAAGGTGTAGATCGCCGCCCACACGATGCCGCCGGCCGCGTTGGCGGGAAGGAACCGCCGCCAGCGCATCTTGCTCGTCCCGGCCAAGAAGGCGGCGTAGGTCCGAAGGATCGAGACGAAGCGGCCGAAGAAGACGACCTTGGTGCCGTGGTGGTCGAAGACGTAGCGCCCCACCTTGAGCTTGCGCTCGTCGAGACGCACCTTGCTCCCATAGCGCTTGGCCAGGCGGTAGCCGCCCTTGTCGCCGATCCAGAAGCCGACGTTGTCGCCACCGATGGCAGCCGCCGAGGCCACGGCGAAGATGATCCACGGGTCGAGGTGATGCGTTTGTCCGGCGTAGGCGCCCGCCACGATGAGGGCCGTCTCGCCCGGCAGCGGGACCCCCAGGCTCTCGGCTGCCACGAGGAAGAACACCGCCCAGTAGCCGAGGCTCGAGACGAGGTGGTCGACGTTCATGTCGCGGATGCTTCTGCTGGTGCGTCCTTCGGCGAGGCTCCACGTGGCAGGGCGAGGGCTGCGCAGGCGAGAAGCGCCGCGGCGATGGCGGCGAATCCGGCACCGAGGCCGAACGTGCCGAACGCCCCGACGAGCGCCGGCCCGCCGGCATCGCCCAACTCGCGGCCGACCTCACCCGCCCCCATCGTCTGGCCGAGCTGGTCGGCGGGAACCGTGGCGGCGAGCCGGGCGAACCCGAGCGGGGTGAAAGAAGCCACGCCGGCACCGATCGCGATGGCGGTGATCGCCATGGCGAGGGGCGACGACAGGCCGGCGACGAGGCCGAAGCCCCCGGCGCAGACGAGGAGCCCGCCAGCGGCGAAGGCCGGATGCAGCTCTCCGCGATCGAGCCGGCGCCCAGCCCAGGGCTGGAGCAGCGCAGCCGTGGCGGCGAGCAGCGAGACGATGGCCCCGGTGGCGACCGGGTCCAGGTGGTGGCGGTAGCCGAGGACGGGCAGGAAGCCCACCCCCGCCGACAGGGCGGCCGTACCCGCCCCGAGGAGGAGGACCGGCTGGAGGAACGACGGTCGGGCGAGCCGGCGGACGAGCTGGACCACTCCTGAGCGCGGCCGGCGGAGAGGCGCCATCTCGGGCACCAGGCGAACGACGGCGAGGGCGGCGACGAGCGCCACCGCGCCGAGCACGGCGAAGAGGAGGCGGTAGCCGCCGGCCACGACGAGCGCTCCGCCGGCGACCGGACCGAGCAGGTAGCCGATGCCCTTGGCCCCCCCGTAGCCGCCGAAGAGGCGACCAGTGCGCTTCTTGCCCCCCAAGGTGGCGACCGCCGCGCCAGCTGCGGGGGAGAAGGCAGCAGCAGCGGCCCCCTGGGCGAGGCGGGCGGCGCCGAGAAGGTTCGGGTCGCCACCGACGGCGAAGGCGGCCGAGGCGAGGCCGAAGGCGACGAGCCCGCCGACCATGACCTTCTTCGCCCCCCGGCGGTCGACGACGGCGCCGAACACGGGCTTCAAGACCACCTCCGCCGCGTCGTACACGCCCAAGATGAGCCCGAACTCGAGGAGCGGGTCGTGACGCCCGAGGGCGTAGGCGCCGAGGTTGGCGGCGACGGCATGGGCCCCGAAGGCCGTGACGAAGCCCGCCCCGTAGACGGGGAGGACCTGCCGGCGACGGGCGGCCTCCTCGCTCGTGCTCACGGGCGCTCGCGGGCCTCGTAGACGCGCTCGGCGAAGTCCTCCAGCAGCTCCGCGCAGTCCTTGAGGCGCCGCTCGCCCTCCCCGGCCGACGGGGCGCCGAAGAGGTCCTTCGCCCGCAGGTTGCGGTACCAGCGCCGGAGCCGGTCGACGTTCTGCTCCTCCTCGTCCAGCTCGGCGAGGGTGAACTTCTCCTTTTCGATCTCACCGTGCAGCTCGGCCTCGGCCTTGTCGCACTCCGAGCAGAACTCGACCCACTCGGCCTCGCGCTCGGCCGTGTACAGCGCTTCCACCGCTACCAAGGCCTCCTCTGAAGCGGCGACTTCGAAGCACAGCGCCTGTCCTCCCGAGCGTTTGACCAGCGCCGTCGCCCGGTCCAGCCCCTCGTCGAAGCGGTCTCCAGTCGGGATGGCCCAGGTCGCCGACTGCAAGGCCACCGCACCTACCCGGCGCAGCTCCCGCCAGACGGCGACCCGATGGCGCGACTGATCACCCGACAGCCGATAGGTGAGGACACGCCATCCCATGTAACGAATGCTACATCTGCTCGGGTGAGTCCGTGCTACGTTTTGGTCACCGTTCGTTCACTTGCTTGTCACCAGTCAGTCACCGAAGAAAGCCCCATGGAACCCCTCACCGCTGCTCAGAGCGCAAATCCGCCGAGCCCGCCAGCCGCCCTCACGGGCGTGCGGGTGCTGCCACCCAAGGGTCTCAACAACTCGATCTACCTCGATCTCAACCACTTCTCCCGGCACACCGCTTGGGCGCACGGATTCATGCACAACTACGCGCTCTGGCTCGGGCCTGTGCTCCTTGCCGCTGTCTTTGTCGCCACGTACGCCGTGGCGTGGTGGCGACGGGCGCCACGGGCCGCCGCGCTCCTCGTCCTGGGTGGCATCGGCACGATCGTGGCTCTCGGTCTCAACCAGCTCGTCGGGCACGCGGCCAAGGAGCTGCGACCCTACGTGGCTCATCCCAACGCCTTGGTCCTCGTGGCCAAGGCCAACGACTACTCGTTCCCCTCGGATCACTCGGTTATCGCCGGGGGCCTTACCGTCTCGATCCTCCTGGTGCTCGGCAGCGGAGCCTGGCGGCGTCGGCGCCCCGCACGACGCGGTCTTCCCGATGCCGAGGCGAATGGAGGGGGCGTGCCGGAGGTGGTCAAAGTCCTCGCCGCAGTCAACCTCGTGGTTGGACTCTTCCTTTGCTTCGCTCGGGTCTACGTCGGCGCCCACTACCCCGGTGACGTCGTGGCCGGCTACCTGCTGGCCGCGGTCGCCGTGCTCGCCGTCTCTCTACTGCGACCCTTCGCCTACTGGGCCGTCGACGTCGTCGAGCCGACGGCTGCGGGGATCCTCTTGCGACGCCGCGGAGCTGTACCCACCGGTGGCGATCCGACGCCCGAGCCACAGCTTGGTTCGGCCCCGGTAGGCGACCCGCAACGATAGATCGCACTGAAGGGAGCGGTCGCCTGCAGGTCGAAGGCGATCACATCGCCGGGTCTGGTCGCGGCGATGACGCCGGGGAACGCAGCCAGCAGAAGATGGCTCGCTCCTCGTCGTTGCCGCACCGCACCGTGAGGCAGGCGAAGGCCTCGATCTGGAGGGCAGACGGGGTGTCGGCGGCGGAGATCGGGCGCCGCTGTCAGGTGGACTCCGGCGTCGGCGTGATTGCCAGGGGCCGGGGCCGCAGGTCCTGGCTGCCCGACGTCACCGTCGCCGAGGTGGTGCGCGTCACCCTGGAGGAGACCCCCGAGGACACCTCGACGCACTGGACGACGCGCACGCCCGACGACGCCTGCTAGTGCGGCATCGTCGAGCATGCCGGCCGGATAGGCCAGATGACCACCCGCTGATCACATCGATCAGCACCGAGAGCCGCGGGAGGCTCAGGCCGGTGTGGCACTCGTCGAGATGGAGATCGTATCGAGCGAGGTGGTATCCGCCTTTGTCCTCGAGCCTGCAGCCGGTCACGCCGAGCGAGGGCGCCTTGCCGGCACGGTGCTCGGCCCAGGACGTGGTGGCACCGTCGTCCTGTCCCGGCGCACCACTGCTATCGGCTGAGCCCGACACGTCGTCTGGAAGATCTAACCGACCACTCCGGCAAGCTCGGACAAGGCGGCGATGGAGTGGTCGGGGGCTAGGAAGTAGCCGGGATAAAGCCGACCTCGGCGATTGACCCACGCGGTGCGTAAGCCCGCTCGCTTGGCGCCGTCGATGTCCCAAGGGTGCACAGCGACGAGCAGCATGTCGCCGGGATCGACCGAGCAGGTGCTCGCAGCGTACGCGTAGGCAGCCGGAGCCGGCTTCCACACCCCGGCGCCCTCGACCGACAGCAGCCGTTCGAAGTGGTCACGGATCCCGGCGGCCGTGAAGAGGCGCTCGGCTACCTCGGTCGAGCCGTTGGAAAGCGTGACGAGGCGTGCTCCGGAGGCAGAGAGCGCACGTACGCCGTCGGGCACATCAGGGTGGACCGGCAGCTCGAGGAAGCCGCCAGATCG
>JAKARG010000244.1 GCA_021819345.1 Actinomycetes bacterium
GCCAGCTTGCTGCGCCAGAAGGCGACGCCAGCCTGCAGCTCCGCCACCGCACCCGCCGACCCGCCCGCCGACCCC
Source organism: Actinomycetes bacterium (assembly GCA_021819345.1). GTDB lineage: Bacteria > Actinomycetota > Acidimicrobiia > Acidimicrobiales > Palsa-688 > JAKAQB01. The sequence goes on from JAKARG010000244.1 coordinate 76, forward strand.
GCGCTGACCATGTGCCCAGTTCTACCGGACCAGCATCCCGCTTGCCGGGGTGCCGGTCGGTGGGCCATCGGCCTTGGTAACGCCCAGGCAGTGGCAGACGCCTGTCAGGGCGCCGCCAGGGCCCGTTCGAGCTCGCCGCGCAGCTGCCTGGTGCTCCGGGCCGGTGGACGGCGTTCAGGTACCCGGCGGTGCGCCGCATCGGCTCGGTGAAGCGTTGGGCGGCGACGACGTAGGTGAACGCGCCGTCAGCCAGGTCGGCGCTGAGTCGCTCGGTGAACGGGCCGAAACGGTTGGGTCAGCCGCCTTGCCAGGCCTTCTCCTTCCGTACGGGCCGGATGTAGAGGCTTCCTCGCCGCTGCGCGCCGGTTGCAGGAATGAGAGTCTGAAGAAGGTGGTGGATGCGGCGGACGTTGGCCTCGTCGTCGGTGGTTCAGAGGACCGTGTCGTCAACCATGAGTGCGTAGGTCATGGCCGGGTTGTACGACGGCACCAGGTTTGGTTACAACCCCCACCCGAGCCGGTCCTCACGTGTGGTGCCGTTGGCTATGGGACCTGGGTGAGGACGCCGTCCATCATGAGCTGGCGGAAGTGGCGGGCGAGGCGCCGCGGTACCGGCCCGCCGCGCACCAGGAGGCCGAGCTCCATGTTGGCGTTCATGGCGTGGCCGGTGAGGTTGCCGCTGGTGACCAGCGCGGTGTGCTCGTCGGCCAGGGCGGCCTTGGCGTGCATCGACCCATGCTTGCCGCCGGGGAGGAGTGGCCGCTTGTCGGCCGGCCACTGGTAGAAGGAGACCTTCCCGGCCAGCTCGGTGAAGGCGGCGGCCGCCCCCGGGCCCTTCAAGGTGCCGCCGTCGGCCCCCCCGGTCTCGAGCACCAGGCGCACGTCCACCGCGCTGGCTGCGGCGGCGGCCAGCGCCGCGCTGACCTCGGCGATCTTGTAGGCGGCGAAGCTGACCAGGATCAGCGTGCTCCTGGCGCTGCAGATGACCTCGGCGAGGACTTCCGGGGTGAGGCGGACTGGCACCTCAGGGGTGGCGGGTCCCGTCCAGACCACCTCGATGGCCTGCGACGCCCGCACCCGCTCGACGGAGTCGGCCGCCGCACGCAGCGCGGTGGCGACCGCCGCGCCGGGCAGGCCCCCGCTCTTCTCCCAGGCCTCGGCGACTCGGCGGGCGTGTCCCCGGGCGACGGGCGTGGGGACGGCCGCCGTGGCCGCGGCGCGGGCCGCCGGGCCGGGGCTCTCGAAGGGCCGGATGGTGGCGGCCAACTGGTGGACCTGGGCGGCGGGCAGCACGAGCGCGGCCTCACGCACCGCGTCGGCCAGCGCGTCTCCGCCAGTGCTCATGCGACGGACAAGGTCATGGGCTGAACGGGAAGGCGATGCCGACCTCGGCAAGGGTCTCGACCATCGTGGTGCGATCCAGGTAGCGGTTGCCGCGCTCGCAGCTGGTCTCGGGGAGGAAGAGGCACGAGTGACAGGCCGCCGCGTGCAGGACGGGGTCGGCCTCGCCGGGTACATGGCTGGAGCACAGCGGGTCCGACGAGCAGAGCTTGGCCCGCTCGAGGGCGGCGCCCAGCGCGCGGGCGAACTCGTCGGGCTCGGCCAGGGCGACAAGGCCGCCGAGGGTACCTTCGGAGTCCGGGGCGGCGGTGTAGAGCAGCACGCCGGCCATGGCCTTGGCCGGGTCGTCCGCTTCTCGGGCGTAGATCCGCTCGCGGATGGAGGCGACCGAGTAGCCGCATTCGAGGGCGAGCTCGTTCACCAGCGCGTGGGAGAGCGAGTGGAGCAGCACGTAGCGCTCGCCGGGCCAGCCGGCGTTCACGTCGGTGAGGCCCCGGCGCCGGCGCCACTCCTGGTGCGCCTCGCGCAGCGCCTCGAGGTGGTCCCCGCCGGCGACGGAGCTCTCCCAGGCCCGCACCGCGTCCTCGTGGAGGCGGACGAAGACGCCCTCGCCGCGGACCTCGGCGGCCGGCACCCAGTTGACCTGCTTGCGGGCCAGCGGCCCGTAGCGGACGACGCCCTCGACGTCGGCGGCCACCCCGGAGTCCGGCCCGTCGACGCGGGTGAAGCCGCAGAGGGCGACCACCTCCCGCAGGCGCTCGGCGGGGACCACGGTGAGCTCGGCGAACCCGGGAGGCTGCGCGGGCGGCCCGAGGCGGAAGTCGCGGGACTCCGGCGCCTGGTGCGGGGTCACGAAGACCGTCCACTCCGGACCGAGGAGGTCGGTCTCCTCCCCTGTCTCGGCGATGCCGGCCCGGCGCGTTTCGATGGCGGCCCAGACCGCGGCAGGGTCGAAGCCGGCCAGGCGCTTCAAGTCCGGGACGGCTTTCAGGGCGAAGGCCAGCATCTCCGGCGAGGTGACCGGGGCGTCGGCCGCGTCGAGGGTGGGCCAGCACTCGGCGACGGTCTGCTCGAGGGAGTCGGCGCTCACCGGGATGGAGAGCACCGTGCGCGTCGCAGGGAACCAGGCGTTGGAGGCTCCGAGCAGCATGGGGCGGACCTGCTGGGTGCAGCCGTCTGCGTCGAACTGCCGGAGATGAGCGTGACGGCCCCGGCAGCGGGGCAGGATGGCGGTGGCGTTTTCGCCGAAGGCGGCGGTCATCACGACCTTGGCCCCACACGGCACGCAACTGACCAGCATCTCCGTGGACCGGGCGCCGGCGCCGATGTCGCGGGCCTCGAGGCGCCAGTGAGTCGCCGGGCAGGTTCCGCCCGTGGTTCGGTGGGTGAACTCGACCCAGGGGAACTCGTCGATGTGGCCGTTCTGGCACGCCACGACGAAGCGGGCGGGAACGACGCTGGGCGGCTTGCCGCGTCCCTTGCTGCAGTTCTTGTGGGCGTAACGGACCTGGTCGGGGCGGAACGGGCTGGGCACCAGCTCGAGCAGTCCGGCATCCACCGTGGTGAGAAGGTTGCAGACCGTGCAGCGCATCCACCGGGGGAACGGGATGACGGGGACGCCCGTCCGCGCCCACTCCTCGAACGGGTTGCGGCTCTCCTCGAGCCACGGCGCGGCCTGCAGCGCGCTGACGTGTCCCAGGTCGAGGCCCTGGTCGGCCCGGATGGCGGCCAGGAGGCGCTCTTCGACGACTTCGGAGGCCCAGTCCGTCTTCCAGTCGTCGAGGCCGGCGACGATCACCGAGAAGTTGGGCAGGTCCACCATGGCGCCGACGCCGAAGGTGTACATGAGCTGGCTGGGCCGCACCCCGCCGACACGGCCCGGCGGCGCCTTCTTCGCTGCCGCCTTCGTCGCCGGGGTCACGGCGCCACCTCGTCGGCCACCTCGCCGGCCAGCTCCTCGGGCAGCTCGCCGTCCTCGGCCGTGACCACCGCGGCGGGAGCCGGGGTCCCCGTGCCGAGCTTCCACGGCGGGGCGTTGCCGAGGGTCCAGTCCTTCTCGTCGATGATGAGGTTCACGTTGGGTTCGGTCTCGCGCAGCGAGTTCGGCACCGCCCACAGCGCCCAGTCGCCCATCGTCGGCCCCTCGAGGAGCGCGGCCAGCGTCGGGGAGGCCGCGTAGCCCAGCATGGCGCCGCCCGAGGCGGCCAGCTTCTGCCGCTTCACCCAGTCGTCCAGCCGGGAGATGACCATGGTACGGACCAGGTCCCCGGTGACGGCCTTGCTGGAGACGCCCTCGGCCCTGCTCACCAGGCGCTCGACGACCTCGCTGATCAGGGGGTGGCCGGTCGCCTGGACCTTGGCGGCGCCGTCGTTGGGGTTCCAGTCGGCTACCTGCTCACCGTGCTGGCGGAGCAAGGCCACGAGCACGGCGCTGAGTCCCCGGTCGAGGGCCCGGGCGGCGAACGGCGTCACCGACAGCGCCTCGACGTGGCGGTAGAAGGTGGCGTGGTAGTGCTCGAAGGTCTCGTAGTGCGACAGGTCGCGGGGCCGGGCCCAGTTGTAGAGGGTGAGGACCAGGCCCGGGCCGGACGTGGTCCGGCCGACGCGGCTGGTGGCCTGGATGTACTCGGCAGTGGCTTTCGGCTGGCCCACCGCCACCATCAGCCCGAGCCGCGGGACGTCCACCCCGACGGAGATCATGTTGGTGGCCAACAGCACGTCGATGGCCCGCGGCGCCCCGGGAGCGGGGGTGGGGTCGTGGGCCACCGACAGCTCGTCGAGGCGCCCGGCGACCTCGCCGGAGCTGATCCGGCTGGTGAGCTCGCGCACCACCAGGCCCTTGCGCCGCTTGAGCCCGCGCTGATCGGCGCTGAACAGGCGGCTGCGGACGTCGTCCTCGACCAGGCGCTTCGCCGCGCCGAGCTCGCGCAGCGAGCTGAAGTACCCAACCAGGGTCATCCACGGGTCGGCCTGCTGCTGGTACTTCTCGTAGAGGACCTGCCCGGCGGCCAGGGCGGCGGTGAACACCCGGGTCTCGAGCGAGGCCATGCGCTGCCCGGGGGCGCAGATCCCCACGTAGCGCCGGCCGGGGGTGGACGGCGCGGGGCGCTGGCGGGCGAAGAAGCTGTCCTCGACGTCGAGGACCGGCGGTGGGAAAACCTCGAGGCGCCGCCAGAACAGGGCGTAGACCTGCTCCGCGGCGCGCCGCACGGTGGCGGTGGAGGCGACCACCTTCGGGCGGACGCGCTTGCCGTCCACCTCCCAGCTGGCCAGCTCGTCGACGGCCGACTCGTACAGCCCGACCAGGGTGCCGAGGGGGCCGGCGATCAGGTGCAACTCGTCCTGGATGATGAGGTCCGGCGGCCGCAGCGGGTTGCAGGCGACGGTCTGGGCCGCAGGGAGCTGCTTGGTCTTGTGGTGCGAGTCGGCCTCCGAGCGGTCGCCGACGACGTCCAGGTCGGCCGAGCGGTACCCGTGGCGCTCACATCGCCGCGACAGGCGGCCGAAGAGCAGGTGCAGCGGGCCCTTGAGCGGCAGCTGGGCCCACTTGTCGGCCGTGGAGATGAGCAACCCGGGCAGCAGCCGGTAGATCTCCTCGTCAACGGTGAGCACCGGCAGGCCCTCGCCGCCCGATGCCGCGGCCGTGAACGGGCAGGCGCCCAGCGGGTCGCCGCAAAACACCAGCGTCCGCCACCGGTCGGCGTCGTAGCGGGCGTCGACGCCGGGGTCGATGCGCCGGCCGCACCACGGACAGGCCGTCAGCTGCACCGGCTGGGCGCTTCGCACCCGCTTGCCGGCCCGGGTGTCCTCGATGGCGGCCTGGGCCTCCTTGCCGCGGTTGGGGGTGAGCGAGGAGCCCACCCACAGCCCGATCCGAAACGGCGTGTCCCCCCATCGGGGGTCGCCGCCGACCTTCTCCCGAGATC
>JAKARG010000245.1 GCA_021819345.1 Actinomycetes bacterium
CGTGGATCTGGTCTTCCGGTTCCTCGACCCTGAGGCTGAGGTCGCCACTGCGCTCTTGGCGGGTCTCGTGACCACTGCTCGACTGGATCGTCAGCCTGTTGCCGACGAGCACGCGAGCCACCGGACGTATTTGCTTCTGGAGCGTTCCCCATCTGAGTCATCCGTGGACGCAACGACGACCGCCACCGTCCCGGGGTAGCTCTCCAAGCGCACAGATCACCAGGCCAACTTCGCCGCTACCGTCACCTGGACGACGACCGAGTCGGCGCTCGGCGCGCGGTCCCGACGGGCGGGTTGGCTGTTGGTCGTGCGCCGATTGTCGCCCAGCGGGCGGACCTACGTTGTGGGCCTCATCCACGGGGCCCGGTGGCCTCTCCGTTCGAGTCCCACGACTCGGAGGTACACGCCATGACCACCACCGCTTCGACCGCTGTCGTCGTCTACGACCCTGGCCTGGTCGACCCTGAACACGTCGCTCTCGCCGGGTTCCTCGGGGGCTGACCTGCGACGCCTACACCCTGGACCTGCGCCAGTTCGTCGCCTTCTGCGAGGACCGTCACCTCGGGCTGTTCGAGGTCCGCCGCAGCGACATCGAGACCTTCGGCCGACAGCTCGAGGCCAAGGGGCGGCCGACAGCGACCATCGCCCGTCGGCTCTGCACCGTGACCGGCTTCTACCGCTACGCCGAGGAAGAAGGTCTCATCGCCCACTCCCCGGCGGTGCATGTCCGCCGGCCCCGCATCGACGACGAGTCGCACGCCACCGGGCTGGACCGCAACGAAGTCGGCGCCCTGCTCGTCGCCGCCGGCCTCGGGCCCGCCGGCGAGCACGCGCTGGTCTCCCTGCTAGCCCTCAACGGTCTCAGAGGCCATCGGGGCCGACATCGAGGCCCTCGGGGTCGAGCGGGGGCATCGGACCCTCACGGTGCTACGCAAGGGCGGCAAGACCGTCACCATCCCGCTCGCTCCGCGCACCGCCCGGGCCGTGGACCTGGCCGTCGGCGAACGGTCTGCCGGGCCGATCTTCACCGCCGCCGACGGCGGCCGCCTCGACCGTCACGGCGCAGCCCGGATCGTGCGCCGGGTCGCCCGCCGTGCCGGGATCGCCAAGCCGATCGGCCCGCACACCCTGCGACACGCGTTCATCACCGCCGCCCTCGACGCCGGCGTCCCGCTGCGTGACGTGCAGGAGGCCGCCTCCCACGCCGATCCGCGCACCACCATGCGCTGCGACCGCGCCAGGGTCTCCCTGGACCGACACGCCACCTACATCGTCTCCACCTACATCGCCGGAGCAGCCCGCTGATCACGGCGTTATGGGCGCCAGGCCAGCCCGCCTGGCGCCCACCGCCAGCAACACAGAGCACGCAGAGCGCCGATTGTTCCGAGGCCGTGATTGTTCCGACGTGAGCGGGAGCGGGCGGGGTCGATGCTGGATGGGCGACGGGGAGGTCGGAACAATCAGAGGGCTTTCAACGAAGCCGAACAGGGTCCAGCGGCTGGTAGCGACGGTGAGCGGTGCCAAACGGGGCCACGCGGCCGGGCCCCTCCACTGGTCAGGTTGGCGTGCAGGTACGTCCCGACGGCCAACGCCGCCCCGCCACTGCCCACGTAGGCGGCCGACAAGCCGTCCAGCAACACCTCGGCCGGCCCGGCCTCTTGCTTCCCCGACTCAGGCGAGAGGGTATCCCGCCAAGGAGGCGGGATTGTTCCGACCTGCCGACCGCCGATCCCTTACGGGGCAGTCCGTCCTGGCTCAGGTCGGAACAATCACGAGGTCGGAACAACCGGCGTTGCTCCGACATCGGAACAACGCCGAATATGAGTGGGTCTGCCAGCCTTCGGACTGACCCGTCTTTCCGTCGTTCTGGCGCGGAGCTAGGCCATATCGCCGGTGAGAAGATCTCCTGTCTTCCAATCGCGGGCGACGACTCGACGGTCTCCCAGGACGGTTGCTACGAGTGGCTGCCGACCAGTGGTGGCAGTTCCGACCGGGGTGAGTCGGATGGGGTCGATGGCAACGATGTCCCCCATGCCGGGACGCGGAACCAGCACGTAGCTCTCGTCGAGTGGCATCCACAGGTCTCCGACGAACATGCCAGTTCCCGAAGGGGCCTCTTGGAGGCGAAGGGTTCCCGTCACCTCCCAACTGCGATAGTCAAGGCGTACAAGGGTGTCGTAGTTCACCGCCCAGATTTCCGATGCTCTCAGCCTCACGTGGGGCACGGCGTTACCGTGACCGCCACTGAGCTCAACACGTCGGATCGCGTTCACCGACAAGGGCGCGGCCACAACCAGATGGGACGAACGCTGGATGCCGAAGACGAGCTCCTCACTACCTGGCACGGGGCTGACCGCGATCACTGACTGATAACCAAGGTCGTAGGCGTTACCGTCGAACCAGTCCAAACGCTCGATCGCGGCCTGGCGGCCGCGGACCGAGATGAGGAAGTAGACGGCTGCGGCGGTGGCGTCGTCGTTGAGCCAGGCGACGAAGTACGAGGGGGTCGGCGGCCATGGGGCCAGATCGGCCGACACGGTGGGTGCCCAGCTCGTCACTAGGACCCTCCTTGTCACCTCCGTCGGATCGGCGCAGCTATGGGTGGTTATCTCGATCCGAGATCCATCGAAGTGGTGAACCGCGGCAAACTCATCGGTACCCCACGCCCGCAGGACGAGGTACTTGGCATCCCCGACCCGGATGTGATCGACGCCGCCTGACGTTGAGTCGAACCGCCAGATGGCACCGTGGTCGACCCATCCGAGGCTTGAGAGGGCTAACCGGCGGTTGTTGTCGGTGATCACTGGTCATCTCCTGACACGACGCAGATCATCTCATACGCGCTTGTCGCGTCCGGGCTTACCGCGATGCCTAAAGCCGAGCCGAACGACGGCTATATCCCTTAGCCAAGCTCACCACCGCCGAGCAGAGCGTCCCGCCCAGAACGCCGCCCTATCCCGGCCCTCGGCAGGGGCCCCATAACGCACGCAGATCGGCACGTCGGGGGCCGGTGATGCTCTTTGGGGAGCGGTCGCGGGAGTCGAGGCGTCGGGTGGTCGGCGTCACGAAGGGTAGGTGCGATGCTGAACGCCTGGAGCCGCCCTATTTCGCGGCGTCTCACCGTTACGCAAGACTGGTCGGATGACCGCCGACTACGCCGAGGACGACCGGTTCCGGGGAGCCCGCATCCACCGCTGTGACCTGGCCGGGCTGGAGATCCGCGACTGCAATCTCAGCGGCATGAAGATCGTCGACTCCTGGGCCGACGTGCTGCGCGTCGACGGCTACTTCGACCGTCTCGTCGTCAACGACGTCGACGTCAGCGCCTACGTCGAGGCCGAGCTCGACCGCCGCCATCCCGTACGGGTGCTAGCGCGGACCGCGGGATCCCCCGACGAGTTCCGGGCCGCCTGGGATGCGATCGAGACCCTGTGGGCGGCGACGCTGGATCGGGCCCGTCGGCTGCCCGAGGCGAAGCTGCACGAGCGGGTTGACGGCGAGTGGTCGCTGGTGGACACCCAACGGCACCTTCTCTTCGCCAGTGACGCGTGGCTCGGTAACGCCGTACTCGAAGAGCAGAGCCCGTACCACGCGTTGGGCCTTCCCGCCGAGCCGGGCTTCTCGGCCGGCGACACAGCCAAGTTGGGACTGACTCCCGAGGCGACTCCGACGCTGGAGGAGGTGCTCTCGGCGCGCCTCGCCCGCATGGCGGTGATGCGACGCACCCTCGAAAGCCTCACCGACTCCGAGCTCCATCGGGTCTGCGGCCGCAAGCCGGCGGATCCGTATCCCGATCAGGAGTACGTCGTCGGCCGCTGCCTCAAGGTGGTGCTCAAGGTAGAGGCCGAGCATCACCGCTACTCGGTGCGCGACCTCAGCGCGCTCGAGGCCGCGGCTCCCGGCGGGTAACAGTCAACACTGCAGAGCCGCCCAAGAATGACGACCACAACGACACGCCAACCACGGCAGACGAGGGCGGCACCTGAGCGCCGAACGGCACGTCGGGAGCGGCTGGTATCGCCGTACCCGGCTGCTCATGATGTCGGAAAGGCCGGACCGCACTGCGGACGGCGGCCGCGAGCTGGTTACAGCCCGGGGACCTCGTGGGTCACCCCTAGGGGCTCGGGCTCGATGACCGGTCGGGGGGCGGCTTGCCGGTTGCCTGGCGGGCGACGGCGGAGGGTAGCCCGGTCGGGCCGGTCGGGTTGCTCGAGTCGGCGGCGGCCGCCCTGGAGGATCCGGCCGAGTCGCTGCTGGCCCTTGGCCGCTGCGGCGTGGTCGCCGGCAGCGCGTTGCCAGCGCTCCACGTCGCCGGCGCTGCGCTGGTCGAGGACGTCGAGCCTTGCCCGGAGGTGGCCGATCTCGTCGTTGAGGCTGCCGCGTTCGGCGTCGGTGAGGCCTGCGAGGCGGTCCTCGGCGTCTGCTGCGGCGGCGGTGGCGTCGGGCAGGTCGCGGTGGGCTTGGCGGCGTTGGCGCCACCCGCCGTTTGTGGCGTCCTGTTTGAGCTCGCCGAGCCGTGCTCTGGCGGTGTGGGCGTGGCGGGCGGCGTCGCCGATCGGGCCGGCTGCGTAGGCGCCGGTGATGGTGGCCAGCTCGGCGAGGTGTTGCTCGGCTTGGTGGAGGGCGGCATGCGCCGCCTCGGCTTGCTCCGGGGGTGCGGGCGGCGGTCCGGGGCGGGTGGCGTCGGTGAGGAGTCGGTCATGCGCGTGGCGGACAGCGACGATCGCGACCTGCTGCCGCTCGCTGATCGAGCCCGGGTCGCTGCCGGACCGCGGGGTGTCGGGTAGGCCGGTGTCGATCGCCCAGACGGGGGTGCGCCTGGCGGCCCAGTCCCGGGTGAGGTCCTCGGCGGCTTGGTCGAGGTCGTCGGCGACCACGTAGGCGGTCGAGGCGTGCCGCGCGCGGCTCATGGCCACGTAGGCGAGCTCCCGGCCGCCGCCGTCGGCGTACAGGTGGGCCCTTTCGACGGTCGCGCCCTGGGATCGGTGGACGGTGGTGGCGTAGGCGTGGCCGAGGCGGTCGGCGCCGAGCTGGCCGGCACCCAGGGTGACCTGGCGGTCGTCGTCGGTACGCACCACCACGGTGACGGTGTCGACGTCGACGCGGGTGATGGTGGCCCGCTGGGAGGTGACCAGCCCGGCGTCCCGGTCGGGGGCGAGCGCCATGACCCGGTCGCCGGCCCGGTAGCGCACGCCGTCGGCGGCCAGTTCGGGGCCGGTGAGCCGTCCGGTGGCGGCCATCCACGCCCGGGCCCGGGTGTTGAGCTCGGCGACGTTGGCCCGCCGCCAGGCGAGCAGGGCGGCGGTGGTGGCGCCGGCGGCGGTGGTG
>JAKARG010000246.1 GCA_021819345.1 Actinomycetes bacterium
CCGGACGGCGGGCGACGGGGCCGGCCCGGCCGGGCGGGTCGTGCACCGCGGCCGCGTGACCGAGGTGGCTGTGTACCCGCTGGGAGTGGACGCCCCCACCCTGCGGGCCCGGGCCGCGGCCGCCGATGTCCGGGAGCACGCCGCGGCGCTGAGCCAGGCGGCCGGGTCGCAGACGGTTCGACACTCACTGGCCGGCGGGTGCGGTGGTCGCGATCGCGACCTCGCAGTTGCTGCTGCTGGCAATCACCGAAACCGAGGGCAATCCGTCGTTCGCGCGCGCCCTGGGCCTGGCGCTGGTCGTCGATCCCCGGCTGCGGGAGGTGGACGTCGGCGCCTGGGAGGGGCTGACCCCTGCCGAGATCGCCGAGGCCTTCCCCGCCGAGCACGCCGCCTGGCGATCCGGGGAGGGGGTGGCGGTAGGGGGAGGGGAGAGCGTGCGGGAGGCCGGGGCCAGGGTCGCCGGCGCCATCGTCGAGCACGCCGCCGACCTCGGTGCCGGCCAGACGCTGGTCGTGGTCTCCCACGGCACCGCGCTGCGCTCGGCGCTGCGGTGGCTGCGGGCCGAGGGGATCGCCGAGCTGGACGGCGACCCTCCCCGGCTGGCCAACGCCTCCTGGGTCGAGCTGACCCTCCGGGTCGGGCTCAGCGGCTCCGGGAGCGGCGCTCCAGGCCCTCCGGGTCGGTGACCACCACCCAGGAGCGTCCGAGGTCGATCAGGCCGTCGCCGGCGAGCTGGTGCAGTATGCGGTTGGCGGTCGGCCTGGTCGTGCCGGCCAGCTCGGCCACGTCCTGCTGGGTGAGCGGCAGGCGCTTGCGTCCCCATCGTTGGCACACCTCGAGCAGGCTGCAGCACACCCGGGTCTCGACCGGCGTGTACATCGCGTCGAGCAACTTCGCCGACAGCTCGCCCACCTGCGCTCCGAGGAACACGGCGAGCGCCCGGTCGATCGCCGGCTGGCGGGCGCGTAGCTCGTCGAAGGCCGCCCGGGAGACGGCGAGCGTCGTGGCGGCCTCGGCGGCGACCACCGTGGCAGTCCGCCGAGACGGTCCGAGCAGGGCCAGCTCCCCGAAGAACCCGCGCGGGCCGACCACTGCGAGCAGCATCGATCGCCCGCCGGGCCCTTCCCGGCGGACCCAGAAGCACCCGGTGTCCACCAGGTGGAGGCTGTCGGCCTCGGCCCCGGCGCAAAAGACCACCTCCCCGCGAGAGAAGCGCCTCCGGTGGGCGATACCGAGCAGGTCGGCCCTCTCCCTCTCGGGCAGGCCGTCGAGGATCGGGAACGACGGCACCGGCGCCAGAGAGGATCAGCCCCCGGCAGGGGGCGCGGGTGAACGGTCCCGGCGCTCGGCGCGCGGTTCGCGTGGCTCGGCACGCAGCACGAGCAGGTGGTCGCCGGGCTCGAGGGTCGGGTCGAGCGCGACGCCGAGGGAGACCTGGCCTTCGTGCACCGCGCCGAGCACCAGGTCGGGGTGGTCGCGGCGGACCTCGCTCAAGAGGCGACCGTTGTGCTCCGCCTCCACCGGCACCTCCCGCATCTGGTAGTCCTCGGAGTCGACCAGGCGCAGGAGGAGCTCGCCGGCGTGGGGGGTCTCGAGGCTCTTGGCGAGGGTGTGGGCGAGCAGCTCGTCGGCGGACACGGTCGCTTCGACCCCGAGGTCGCCGAGCGCGGTGGCGACGCTGCGGGAGTGGGTGATCGCAAGGGTGGGCACGCCGGGCGCGGCCTGCCTGGCGAGAACTGCGACGACCAGGGTGTCGGCGTCGCTCGAGGAGGCGATCAGCAGCTGGGAGGCCTTCGGGAGCTTCAGGCGCCGGAGCGTCTCCTCCGAGGTGGGGTCGGACTTGACCACCCGGGCTCGTTCGGGTAGCGACGTGGTGTCGGCGTTGGTCACGACCACCGGTGCCCGCCCGGTGCGGACCAGCTCGGTCACGAGGCGCGGGACGCTCGGGTGCCAACCGAGGATGACAACCTCTCCGGTGTTGGTTCCCGGCTCGACCATCGTCAGCAGCTTACGGATGTTGCTCGCCGCCACCGCCCCGGCGAAGATCGCGAACGCCGAGGCGAACAGCGGGATGGTCGTGAGCATGGTGAGCGAAGCGATGGCTCGCCCGATGGCGTTCTTCGGGGTGACGTCGCCGTAGCCGACGGTGGTGGCGGTGGTGATCGCCCAGTAGACGCCGGTGCCGAACGACACGTCCTGGGTGGCGGCGAAGGCGCCCGCACCCGCGAGGAGGCAGACGACGGCGGCGAGGAGCAGCCTGCCGGCCTGGGACCGGGTGATCCGGGAGGTGAGCAGCGAGAGCAGCGGTAGCACCCGCAGAGCATCGCAGTCCGAGCCGCTCCCGCGGGCGCCGTGGGCGCTGCGGGCGCCGGCGCGCGGGTGGTCCGGCGCCGGCGGGGGCTACCCCGCTGCGAGGCGCCGGCGGTAGCGAACGAAGCGCTCGCCGCTCGAGCTCGTGACCGGCTGGTCGAGCACCCAGCCGATCCGCTCGTAGAAGCGCCGCGCGCCCTGCTCCTCGACGGGCGTCACGAGCTCCAGCTCGTGGAGCCCGGCCTGCCTGGCGGCCTCCTCGGCCGCTGCTACGAGCAGCCTTCCGACCCCGGTGCCCTGCGCGCCGGGATCGACGAGCAGGTGGGTCACCTCGCCGGCGCCCAAGGGCTGTTCGGTGCCTGCCTCGACCGGGGCGGACGGGGGGCGGGAGGCCACGGCGGCTTCCTGCGCTGCGGCGACGGGGGCGGCCGACCGCCGAGCGTGCCCGAGGGTGGCCCGGGCGAGCCCTCTCGCGTAGCGCGTCGCACGGGTGGCGAGGAGGTCCCGGGCGAGCCCGGGGTCTCGTGCGCACGCGACGGCCAAGTGGGCGGAGAGGGCCGGCCAGTGCCGGCGGACCATCGAGGAGCTGTGGGCTGGCGGGTCTACGGCGCCGAGGAGCAGCCCGACCACCTTGCCGGCGGGGTCGCAAGCGACCAGGGCCAGCGCCGCGTCCGCTCCGAGCCACGCCCGGTAGTAGCTGCGAAGGAACCCGAACCCGAAGCGGCTGATGAACTCGGCGTCGAGGACCTGGAGGTGGAGGCGGGCCGCGGGGCCGCAGTCGGAGCGACGCAGGGCCCTGATCCTCACCTCGCTGCGCGGGCGCCCGGTGTCACTGTGCCCGGTGTCACTGCGCCCGGTGTCATCACCACGAGGCTCTTCCGAGGTCTCCTGCCGGTTGGGTGGCCCCGGAGGGCTTGGGATGGCCATCATGACCTCCTGGCCGTCGACGGCTCCGCCGGGCTGACCGGACCCGCAGGGAGGATCTTTCCTACTCTCCATGATCGGCGGAGCCCTGCAGCGGCAGGTGAGCACCAGGTGAGCGAAAGGCGAGGATGGCGCCAACGATAATGCGGGGTGTGAGGACTGCCGCCGGCGGGCCACGGGACCTCGTGCGCGGGCACGCGCCGTCGGCGCGCGGAGCCGGCACCCGCCCCGGAGCCGGCACCCGCCCCGGAGGCCCACCCGGGGGGCGGGACCCGCTCGCCACGAGCCCCGTGGTGTCTCGCTCCCGGCGCTCGTGGAGGAGGTTCCTCGCCCTGCTCGCCGCCCTGCTCGTCGCCTCGCTGGTGGGCCCTCAGGCGTCCGCCTGGGCCGGGGTGCCGGGGTCCGGCGGCGCCGGCTCGAGCGGGCCTGCGGGATCGACCGGCGCCACCACGGTCGCCTGGGTGCCGGCGTTCACCTCGGCCATGGCCTGGGCCCCGGTGACGGCCTACGACACCACCGTCCGCCAGGTGGTGCCCGTCGGCGTCGGCGGCGACCTGGTGCGCGTCGAGCTCTCCAACGCCTTCGGCACCGGGCCGCTCGAAGTCGGCGCTGCGAGCGTCGGGGTGCAGTCCTCGGGGGCCGCCGCGCTCGCCGGGTCGGTCCACGAGCTGAGCTTCGGCGGGTCCCCCTCGACGACGGTGCCGACGGGCGGGAGCGTCTGGAGCGACCCGCTCGCCTTCCCGACCCATGCCGGGGAGCACCTCCTCGTCAGCGTCTTCGTGCCGGGCTCCGCTGCGGTCACCTCCCACTACGACGCCGGCCCCCTCTCCTACGCAGTCGCCGACGGCGACGGGGACCTGGTGTCCGCGGCGTCGAGCCCCGCCTTCGGGCTGCCCTCCACCTGGGACCGCTGGGTCGCCGCGCTCGACGTGGCCGGGACCGAGGGACCGCCGACGGCCACCGTCGCCTTCGGCGACTCGATCAGCGACGGGTTCAACATCGCCTGCCTTCGCTCGGACATCTGCCAGGCAACAACCCCCTGGCCGGTCTTCCTCCGCCGGCGCATCGACCTCCTGCCCGCCGGCCTCCAGACCTCCGTGGTGGACGAGTCGATCACCGCCAACACCCTCACGGTCATCGACACGTCCCTCGAGGACCGCTACCGGGTGGGAGGGGGTGGTCCTCCCGGACTGGTCCGGATGGGGAGCGAGGTCCTCGACCAACCCGGGGTGAAGCGGGTGATCCTGCTGATCGGCACCAACGACCTGTGGTTCGGGGCGTCCGCCGCCCAGGTGATCGGCGGGTACGAGAGCTTCATCTCCCGGGCGGAGGCGCGAGGCATCGAGGTCATCGGATCGACCCTGCTGCCCCGGGAGGGGAGCAAGGGCTGGACTGCTGCGGACCAGGCGAACTGGGTCTTGGTCAACCACTGGATCCTCACCTCCCACGCCTTCCCGGTGGTCCTCGACCTCGGGGCGGTGGTGGCCGACGTCTACGACGGTGCCTGCCAGCCCGACCGGCTCTTCCCGCCCTACAACTCCGGCGACTGGCTGCACCCCGACAGCGCCGGCCAGCTCGCCATGGCCGATGCCATCCCGACCAGCCTGCTCGGCTCCCCCGGAGCCCCGACGCTGTCACCGGCGGTTCCCGTGACGCCGACCCCGGGTTGCGCGCACCCCGAGGTCGTGCGGGTCTACCGACCGGCCGGGCCCACCTCGACCGCCCCGAGCACTTCGACGACCACGACGAGGGGTGCAGGGTCCACTTCGAGCTCCACCACGCCGCGCATCCCGGCCACGACCGCCGGGCGGCGGGGCGCCGGCGGTCGCCCGGCACGGAGCCCGGGTGGGAGGAGCGCCGCGGGCCCGGTCGGGTCGAGCAGCCACGGGCTCGGGACGCGCTCCCTGCTCGCCATCGTGGTCGTGGTGGTGGCCGCGCTGGTCGTGGCCCGGGCCCTCGTCGTGCGCCGGGAGCGCAACGCGCGCCGCCGCCGCCGCCAGCTTCTCGACGACCTCCGACGCCAGCGCGCGGCCAGCGCTGCCGGGTCCTCCTACGACGGGGGAGGGAGATC
>JAKARG010000247.1 GCA_021819345.1 Actinomycetes bacterium
CATCTGGGGGCCGCTCGGCGGGCTCGACGGCACCTACCACCCAGACGTCGGGGCCGAGAAGCTCGACTTGTGCCTGCGGGCCGCCGGCCACGGGTGGTCCACCTGGTACCAGCCCTCCTCGGTCGTCAGCGCCGCCGAGGCCACGCGCGCCCTGGTCGGACCGACCGCCCTGTCCACCTTCGCCCGGCGCTGGTCGACGCTGCAAGCCGACAGGGAGCCCCCCGGACACCACGAGGCCGCCCTGTGGCGTGCCGCCGGCGAGCCGCTCCGGCTGCTCGTGATCGACGACGAGCTACCCGACGAGCGTCGCGGCTCGGGTTACGGGCGGATGCACGACGTCGTCTCGGAGCTCGACGCCGACCTCGGCCTCCAGGTGAGCTTCCACCCCCGCCTGGACCCTGGCGAGCGGTCCGTCCCCGAGCTGGCCGCGATGGCCGGGCCCCGCACGAGGGTGGTACCCGACCTGGAAGGGCACCTGGCGAGCGACGGGGTGGACTTCGAGGTGGTGGTGGTGTCGAGGCCCGACAACGCCCTGCGATACCGGGAGCTGATCGCTCGTCGCCTGCCGGGCGCGGCGGTGATCTACGACGCGGAGGCCCTGTTCTTCCGCCGCCTCGAGCGTCGAGCGGAGCTCGCCGACGGCGATGAGCGTACCGAGCTGCTCCGCCAGGCAGCCGACATGGCCGAGCTCGAGGCGGACCTGGCCGCCTGGGCCGACCGGGTCGTGACCGTCTCGGAGGAGGAGGCCTCCGAGCTGCGGCCGGCGACAGCTGGGCAGGTCCACGTCGTGAGCCCGCGGCGCCCGGGAGTCCGGCTCACCCCTTCGGGGTTCTCGGCCCGCTCGGGCGGGTGCCTGGTCGCCGGCTGGTCCGCGGGAGCAGGCTCCCCCAACGCCGACGGCCTCGTCTGGTTCGCTCGCGAGGTGCTGCCGAGGATCGTGGCGCAGCTGCCCTCCTTCCGCCTGCTGGTGAGCGGAGACGACCCGCCGGTCGACGTCCGCTGGGCGGTCGGGCCCGAGGTGGAGCTCCTCGGCGGGCTGCCCGAGCTCGGCGGGCTCTACGACCGGGTGAGGGTCGCGATCAGTCCGACCCGCTTCGGCGCAGGAGTCAAGGTGAAGACCGTCGAGGCCATCCAGCACGGCGTGCCGGTGGTCTGCACCTCCGAGGCGGCCCACGGGCTCGGCGCAGGGCTCGCAACTGCCGCTTGGGTGGCGCCGGATGCCCCCGGCTTCGCCGATGCCGTGGTCACCCTGGCCAGCGACCGGCGGGCCTGGGAGCGAGCCAGGGCCGCCGCGGTGTCGGCCGCGGCAGGCGACGAGACGCTCGCCGGCGTGGAGCAGTGGCCGGCGATCGTCCGGGCCGCGCTCGCCGACCGGGCGTCGGGGGGTGGCCGGTGAGCGAGAGGGTGATCTGGGAGCTCCGGGAGCGGTTGGCCGAGCTCGAGGCCGAGCTGGCCTGCTCGGTCGCCCGGGAGCGCCAGCGCGAACGTGAGCTGGCCGCCGTCACCCACGAGCTCGAGCTCCAGGTCCTCAGGGGCTCCGCCACCGAGGAGAGGGCAGCCACCGCAGAAGCCAGGTTCGCCGAGGCGCGCGCCGACCTCGACTGGCTCCGCCGGCACACCGATGCGAACACCGCCGCCTTCATCGAGGCGCGCGAGGCGATCGCTGCGCTCCGCCGCCACTACGGAGTCGATCCCCCGGAGCCAGCCGACCAGACGCCTGGAGCCGGCGACGCGCCCCCGGAGCCGGCCAGCGCGGCCAGCTCGGAGCCTGCGGAGGGCGCAGAGCCGACCCCGGGCGCAGAGCCGACCCCGGGCGCGCAGGGCGCTCCCCCGGAGCCCGACGGCGCGGGAGGGGCCAACGACCCGGCAGGGCCGCAACCGTGATCTCCTGGGCGACCAACGGCGAGGACGTGGTCCTCGCCCGAGCCCTGCCGTCGGGCTTCGGGACCTTCGTCGACGTGGGTGCCGGGGACCCCGACGAGGGCACCGCCACCCGGCTGCTCTCCGAGCGGGGGTGGTACGGGATCTCGGTGGTGACGAGCCCCGCAGCGGCAGCACGCCACCGGGAGCGCCGGCCCGGCGGGGTGGCCCTGGAGCTGCCCGCCGGGGCCTCCCCCGAACGGCCCCTCGACGCCGTGCTCGAGGAGCTCTCCAAGGGCCGGCCGGACCTCCTCCGGATCGGCAGCGCAGTGCCGGCCGGGCCCGTCCTGGCCGGCCTCGACCTGGCCCGTTGGGCGCCCCGGGTGGTGCTGGTCGAGGCCGTCGACCCTCACACCGGCGCAGGCCAGGAGATGGGCGCCTGGTCAGAGACCCTCGCCGGAGCCGGCTACGTGGAGGCGCTCTTCGACGGGGTGAACCACTTCTTCGCTCCCGCCGGTGCGCCCGAGCTGTTGGAGCGCCTGCGGGTCCCGAGGTCGAGCCTCGACGGCTTCCTTCCCTGGACCGAGGCCCGGTGGGCCGACGAGGTGGCGCGCCTCGAACAGACCGTGTCGCAGCTCGACGAGACGATCTCGCAGATGCGCGAGCGGACCAGGCTCCTCGAGCGCACCCTCGACGAGCGCTCCGGAGTGGCGCCTGGTGCGAGCGGCCTCGTCAGCCGCCGCAGCCTCCACGTCCCGCCGCCACCAGCCGGGCTCTCCCCGCGGCGAGCCGTGACCGCGCCGCCGGCGCCGGCCCCCGCCCCCTCCGCCCGGGTCGCCCTGGTCGGTGACCCGGGGAGCTGGGCACCGTGGCTCGGCCCGGCCCTCGCCGCGACCCTCGGCGCGCAGCTGTGCCGGGCCGCGCACCCCGGCGACGTGGCCTGGACCTCGCTGCCCGCCTCGGTGGTCCTCGAGCTGCCGTGGCCTCGCACCCGGATGCTACGAGCGACCCTCGCCGCCGCCGGGATGGTCGCCGTCTGCACCGCGGGGACGGTCGACAACGGTGGGTGGAGCGCCGGCTGGCGGTCCACCCCGGCTACGGTCCTCGTCGGCCCCGATGATCTCCTCGGCGCCCCTGCCGGCGCCCTGGCCGGGGTGGTGGCAGCCTGCGGGCTCACGCCCACGGCGGACCCGGGGGAGGTCCTCGCCGACCTGGGTGTCCAGCCGGGCAGCGCCGGCCCCGAAGGGGAGGACAACCGCGCCGGCCCCGAAGGGGCGTGACAACAGCGCCGACACCGAGTGGTTAGCACTGCGGGCGCCGGTATGCGGAGCAGCCCGGAGGAGGGCGCGGCCCGGAACCCCGGCTTCGGTCGAGCCTCAGCCGGCGGGTGCCCGCAGCTCGAAGCTGCCCCAGGCCTCGGCGTACCAGCCCCCGCTCTCGACGAGCTGTTCGTGGGTGCCGATCTCGGCGAGCCGCCCGCCGACCATCACCGCGATGAGATCGGCGGTGCGCGCCGTCGGCAAGCGGTGGGCGACGAGGATGGTGGTGCGCCCGTGGGCGAGGACCCCCATCGCCTGGTTCACCCGCGCCTCGCTGCGCAGGTCGAGGCTCGCAGTGGCTTCGTCGAGGATGAGGATCGCGGGGTCGACCAGCAGGGCCCGTGCCAGGCAGACGAGCTGACGCTCGCCCGACGACAGCGAGCGGCCACGCTCGGCGACGACGTGGTCGTAGCCCCCCGGCAGCTTCTGGGCCAGCTCGTCGGCCCCGACCGCCCGGGCGGCGGCCACGACCTCCTCCCTGCTCGCCCCGGGCCGCCCGTAGGCAATGTTGTCGGCGAGAGTCCCGCCGAACAGGAACGGCTCCTGGGGGACGTAGCCGAGCTGGGCGTGGAAGGCCTCGGGGTCGTAGCGGTCGAGGGGGACGCCGTCTACGAGCACCCGTCCCTCGGTGGGGTCGTAGAGACGGGCGACGAGCTTGGCCACCGTGCTCTTGCCGGCGCCGGTCGGCCCGACCAGAGCGAGCACCTGCCCGGGAGCAATGGAGAGGTCCAGGTCCTCCAGGGCGGGGCGCGTCGCTCCGGCGTAGCGGAACCCGACGTGGTCCAGCTCGACCTCCCCCCTGATGCGACCGGCGGGCACCACGGCCTCGCCGGGGGCGGGAACCGGGAGCGACGGGGGGATGGCCATGAGCTCGCGGATCTTGTTCATCGAGGCGTTCGCCTGCTGCCACTGGTCGAAGGTCTGCGAGAGCTGGCCGATCGGGGAGAACAGCTGGCCGATGTAGAGCAAGAACGCGATGACGAGGCCAGGAGCGATCTGGCCGCTGCGGGCGAGGCCGGCTCCGACCCCGAGGACGAGCGCTGCACCGACCTCCGACAGGAACGTGACGAAGGGGAAGTAGGTGGCGACGAGGCGCTGGGCGGTGAGGCGCGCCACCCGGTACTGGCCGGCGAGGTCGTTGAAGCCGTCGATGTTGCGGTCCTCCCTCCGGTACGCCTGGGCGACCCTGACCCCCGACAAGCTCTCCTGGAAGTTGGCGTTGACCGCTGCGATCCGGTCCCGGGCCCGGGCGTACGCCCGCGCCGAGCGGTCGCGGTACCAGAGGGTGGCGAGCGCCAGGACCGGCAGCACCGAGAGCGCGACGAGGGCGAGCTCCCAGTCGAGCACCAGCAGGGCGATCGCCACCCCGACGAAGCTAAGGATCGCGACCAGCGCGTTGACGAGCCCGTTCTGCAGCAGCTGGGACAGTGCCTCGACGTCGGTGGTCATGCGGGTCATCACCCGTCCGGCCATCTCCTGCTCGTAGTAGTCGAGCCCGAGACGCTGGAGGTGGGCCCAGATCCTCGCCCGCAGCGCGAGGAGCATGCGCTGGGCGAGCCGGCCGGTGTAGCGAGCCTGGACCCACGTGTCGACCCAGTCGACCAGCGCCGCAGCGAGGAACACGGCGCTCGCCAGCATCACCACCGCGGTGTCGTGCCGGCTCACCCCGCCGTCGATCCCCGACTTGATGAGCAGCGGGCCGGCCAGGGAGAGCAGCGTGTCGGCAACGACCAACCCGAGCGAGACGACGAGCGCCAAGCGGAACGGCTTCACGAAGCGCCGGAGCAGGAAGGTCGGCTCGTAGCGACGCTGAGCGGCGAGGTCCACCTCCGGCTCGTCGTCGGCCGGGGGCAGGCGCTCGATCGAAGCGAGCAGCTCCGGCGTAGCGGCGAGCCCCGACATCCACCCGCCGCCACCGCCGCCCATCCACCCGCCACCGCCACCGCCGCCCATCCACCCGCCACCGCCACCGCCGCCCATCCCCCCGCCCCCGCCACCGCCGCCCATCCACCCGCCCCCGCCACCGCCACCGCCCGGGCCACCCCAGCCGCCGATACCGGCGCCGGCACGGACACCCGGGCGGGCCCCGTCGGGCCCGCCGGCACCGATGGC
>JAKARG010000248.1:0-3047 GCA_021819345.1 Actinomycetes bacterium
CCGCACAGAGACGGCACCGTCCCCGAGGAGGCGGCCCAGTGAGGTGGACGGGCGAGGTGGACCGGTGAGGGTGGACCGGTGACCCCCGAGGAAGAGGTGGTGGCCGGCCTGCGATCCGAGGTGCTCGCCGCGCTCAGCGAGCGTGAGCGAGAGCTTGCTGTCGCGGGGCGCCCCGCGCTCGGCCCAGCCGACGAGCAGGCGCTCGGCCGCCAGCTGATCGCCGACGCCTTGGAGCGCCGCGCCACCAAGGCGCTGCGGGACCGTGACGTGCTGCTCGCACCGCACGAGGAGGACGCCCTCGCCCGGGCGGTGTTCGACGCGCTGTTCCGCCTGGACCGGCTGCAGCGCCTGCTGGACGACCCGGGAATCGAGAATATCAACGCCAACGGTGCCGACCAGGTCTTCGTCCGCTACGCCGATGGCCGAAGGGAGCAGGTGGCGCCGATCGCCTCCTCGGACGCCGAGCTCGAAGAGATGCTGCGCAGCGCGGCGGCACGGGTGGGGATCGGCGAGCGGCGCTTCGACCGGGGCTCGCCACGCCTGTCGCTGCAGCTGCCCGACGGGTCCCGGCTGTTCGCCCTCATGGCGGTGGCGGCCCGACCATGCCTGTCGATCCGCCGGCACCGCTACCTGCGGGTCACCCCCGACGACCTGGTCCGCCTCGGCACCCTCGACCTCGCGCTCCGCGAGTTCCTACGTGCCGCGATGCTGGCCAGGAAGTCGGTGATCATCTGCGGGGGCACCGGGGCGGGAAAGACCACGCTGCTCCGGGCGATGGCGGCCGACATCCCACCGCAAGAGCGCCTGGTCACCATCGAGGACTCCCTCGAGCTCGGACTGGAGCGCTTCGGCGACCTGCACCCCGAGGTCGTCGCCTTGGAGGCCCGGGAGCCGAACCTCGAAGGCGAGGGCGGGGTATCCCTCGCCGAGCTGGTCCGCTGGGCGCTGCGGATGTCGCCGGACCGGGTGATCGTCGGCGAAGCCCGAGGAGAGGAGGTCCTGGCCCTGCTCAACGCGATGAGCCAGGGCACCGACGGCTCGATGGCCACGCTGCACGCCTCGAGCTCTCGGGGCGCGTTCTCCAAGCTCGCCACCTACGCCGTCCAGGCTCCGGAGCGCCTGCCGCTCGAGGCGACGAACCTGCTGGTGGCGAACGCGGTGCACTTTGTGGTCCACATCGCCGAGCACCAGGGACGACGGTTCGTGTCCTCGGTGCGCGAGGTGATCGACGCCGAGGGCCCGATGGTGGTCTCCAACGAGATCTTCCGCCCCGGAAGAGACGGCCGGGCGCTCCCCGGCGCCCCGGTCCGAAGCGACACCCTCGACCAGCTCGCTGCAGTCGGCTTCGACCCGGGCCTGTTGGACCGACCGGAGGGGTGGTGGGAGAGGTGAGCGCGCTGGCGGGCTTGCTCGGCGCAGGGGTCGGTCTCGGGGTGGTGCTGGTCGTCGCCGGCTGGCGGGGTGTCGACCTGCCCCGGCCCGCCCGCCAGACCGAGCGGGCTCAGATCGGGCGGGCCCAAGCGGGGCGGGCCCGGCTGGAGCGGGCGAGCCGGCGCCTCGCCCTGGCGGTCGGATCTGCGGTCGTGGTCGGGGCGGCGACGGGGTGGCCCGTGGGCGCCGTGTTGGCCGGGCTGGCGGGATGGGGCGCACCGGGGCTGTTGAGCGGCGCAGGGCGCCACCAGGCGGCGCTCGGGCGGATCGAGGCGGTGGCGGGCTGGGCGGAGATGCTGCGCGACACGATGGCCGCCTCCGCCGGCCTCGAGCAGGCGATCGTCGCCACTGCCCCCCTCGCCCCGCTCCCGATCCGGGCCGAGGTCGCCACCCTGGCGGGGCGACTGGAGACCGAGCGCCTCGCCCCCGCACTGCGGGCCTTCGCCGACGAGGTGGCCGATCCGACCTGCGACCTCGTCGTCGCTGCCCTGGTGCTCGCCGCGGACCACCAGACCCAGCGCCTCGGCGAGCTGCTCGGCACCCTGGCCCAGGCAGCCCGGGACCAGGCGACCATGCGCCTTCGGGTCGAAGCGGGCAGGGCGCGGACCCGGACCTCGGTGAAGGTCATCGTCGGGGCCACCGGCACCCTCGTCGCCGGCCTGGCGCTGGTGGATCGCGGCTACCTCGCCCCGTATGACACGCGCAGCGGCCAGCTCGTCTTGGTCCTCGTCGGCGGGCTATTCGCCCTGTCGTTCTTGTGGCTGGCGCGCATGACCCGCCCGGCCAACCTGGAGCGGATCCTCACCACCCGCACGGCCGCCGTCACCGGGGCGACCCCGGCGTCACCATCGGGGTCCCGGCCGTGAGCCCTGACCTGCTCGCCGCGCTCGCCTGCGGGGCGGGGGTCGGCGCGGGGCTGTGGCTGTGCGTCCGGGGCCTGTTCCCGCCCCGAGCGAGCCTCGCGGAGGCCCTCGCCCAGCTGCGCCGGCTCCCCGAGCCCGCGGCGCTCCCCGCCGTCGAGACCGACGGTGGGATGGCCGCCCGGATCGGCCGGCCGATCGCGACCCTGCTCGGGCGGAGCGACGCCCGATGGCTCGTGCCGGGCAAGGTCCGCCAGGACCTGGCCGTCCTCGGCCGGAGCCCCGAGCGCCACCTCGCCGAGAAGGTCACCCTTGCCATCGTCGGCCTCCTCGTCGTCCCCGCGGTCAGCGTGATGCTTGCCGTTGGTGGGGTGCACCTCGGGCTCGTCGTGCCGGTGTGGGGATCGCTTGTGTGCATGGCCGGGGGGTTCTTCGTCCCCGATCTCGGCATCCGCGCCGACGCCGCCCGGCGGCGAGCGGACTTCCGCCACGCGCTGTCGAGCTTCTTGG
The DNA here is from genome assembly GCA_021819345.1 of Actinomycetes bacterium. GTDB lineage: Bacteria > Actinomycetota > Acidimicrobiia > Acidimicrobiales > Palsa-688 > JAKAQB01. The sequence continues at coordinate 2,802 of JAKARG010000248.1, forward strand.
ACCTCGTCGTGGTCGCCCTGGCCGGTGGTGGCGGGGTCGAGACCGCGCTCGGCGACGCCGCGTCGGTCGGCAACGGCTGGGCGTTCGAGAGCCTGCGGCGCACCCTCGACCAGGCACGCCTCGCCAGGCAGACCCCCTGGGCCGCGCTCGGACGCCTCGGCCAGCGGCTCGGGGCCGACGAGCTGTCCGAGCTCGCCGCGTCGCTCTCCCTGGCGGGCACCGAAGGAGCCAAGATCCGAGAGATCG
>JAKARG010000248.1:3057-5265 GCA_021819345.1 Actinomycetes bacterium
TCTATCCAGCCTTTCGGCCAAGGCCACCTCGCTTCGTACCCACCAGCTGGCCGAGGCCGAGACCGCGGACCAGGCAGCGACCGAGCGCATGGCGCTGCCGGTCGTGGTGCTCTTCGCCGGGTTCTTGTTCTTCCTCGGCTACCCCGCGCTCGTCAAGGTCCTCGGCGCGCTGTGAGCAGCGCCTCGGGTCCGGAAGCGCCGACGTGCTCCCGCCAGACGAACAGACAACAGACAGACAGATCAACAGACAACAGATGAGCAGACAGACAGATCAAAGAGATCATCGATGAAAGGACAACTGCAGTGTTCCCAGAGCTGATCATCATCCGCCACCTCTTCGGCGTCCTGCAGGGACGCTGGGAGGCGCTGAGAGCCGACCCCGAGGCCGGCTACACGACCGAGACGGTGATCGTCACCGCGCTGCTCGCCGCGCTGGCCCTCACCGCGGTCGGGATCATCGTCGCCAAGGTCGTCGCAGCCGCGAACAACATCTCGACCGGCGGCGCCGGCTGAGCCGAGCGACCAGCAGCACCACCACGGCCAGCAGCAGCGCCACCACCGCGCCGCCAGGAGCAGGGAGCGCAAAGCGCCATGTCCGAGGAGCTGGGGCCAGCCCTGCCCCGGCCTGCAAGCCACGCGCCACCCAGGCGCGGGGTGACCCGGCGCTCACTTCGGCAGAGCGAACGTGGCGCGGTCGCCGCCGAGTTGGTCATCGCCATGCCGCTGCTGTTGCTGCTCGTCATGGGGGTGGTCCAGTTCGCCCTCTGGGAGGACGCGGCGCACATCGCGACCGCCGTCGCCCAGCAGGGCGTCTCGGTCGGACGCCTCCAGGGAGAACCCGCGGAGGCCGGAGTGCAAGAGGCCCGGAGCGTCCTCGACCAGCTCGGCCCCTCGGTGCTCGTCGGCACGGCGATCACCGCCAGAAAGACCACCCGGATGACCACGGTGAGGGTGACCGGGCACGCCGAGAGCATCCTCGGGATCTTCTCGCTGCCGGTCTCCGCGACGGCGTCGGGCGCCTCGGAGGGCTACACCTATCCGGGCGGGGCGCCGTGAGCGCCGGGGGCCTCGTGGGCGTACTGGGTCGCGATGAGTCCGGGAGCGTCGCGGTGGAGATGGTGCTTCTCACCCCACTGCTGGTCTTGATGCTGCTGTTCGTCGTCGCGCTCGGACGGGTCGTCTCGGCGCGCATCGAGGTCGACGGCGCGGCCGCCCAGGCGGCCCGGGCCGCGTCGATCGCCCGCGACCCTGCGACCGCTGTCGCCATGGCCACCCAGGCCGCCACCACCGCCCTCGGCTCGGACCACGTCACCTGTGCGGGGATCAGCGTCTCCACCGACACCGCGGACTTCGTCCCCGGCGGCGAGGTCCAGGTGACCGTCACCTGCCACGTCGAGCTCGCCGACCTGGTCGGCCTGCGCCTGCCGGCCTCCGAGGCGCTGAGCTCGACCGCGGCGTCGGTGATCGACACCTACCGGGCGTCCTCATGACCGGGGAGCTGCGCCGGCGGATCGGCAGGCGGCTCGGCACCTGCCTCGGTGACCCCGAGTCGGGGACGGTGACCGCGTTCGTCGTCGTGTTCATGCTGGCGCTGTTGGTGATGGCCGGCCTCGTCGCAGACGGCGGCCTCGCGCTGTCGGCCAAGGTCCAAGCCATCGACGACGCCCAGGCAGCCGCCCGGGCCGGCGCCCAGGCGATCGACGTTCCCCTCTACCGCGCGACGGGGCAGATCACCCTCGACCCGAGCGAGGCGAGCGCGGATGCCGAGGCGTTCTTGGCGCGCGCCGGGCGCACCGGGACCGTGAGCGTCGCAGGCGACCAGGTCACCGTGACCGTGACGATCACCCAGCCCACCCAGATCCTCTCGCTCGTCGGGATCGAGCACTTCACCGAGACCGGAACTGGCACGGCCACTGCGGAGCAGGAGCCATGACCAGGCTCACCCAGCTCGCCAAGGGTCTCGGCTCGCTCTGCGTCCTCGTCGCACTGGTGGGAGGCATCCCCTGGGCGCTCGTGCACTTCGTCGGCTGGCCCCTCCCGCACCACGTCCCCTCTGCGGCCGAGGTCGGCCGGGCGCTCAGCCACCAGGGCATCCCCGCCCAGGCCCTCGTCGACGCGCTGGCGGTCGTGGTGTGGGTCGCCTGGGCGACCCTTCTCGCGTCGCTCGCCGTCGAGGTCCCCGCCGCGCTGGCTGGTCGCCACGCCGGG
>JAKARG010000249.1 GCA_021819345.1 Actinomycetes bacterium
CCCGCACGGACGTGCGCCGGGCGGAGCGCGCGGCGCTGCTCGCCGAGGGCGCCGGCGTCGACGACCCGGGAGCGGGGCCGGGAGACGACCCGGGAGCGGGGCCGGGAGCCGACCGGGAAGCCGGTGTCGAAGCGGGCCCGGTCCACTCGGGGGGAGCCGCTTCGCCGGCGGGCGCGGGTAGCGGGACCTCCCAGGTCGGTCCCTACCTGAACCGACTGTCCGACCTGGTCTGGACCATGGCCCGCTGGCAGGAGCAGGGCGACTCGCTCCTGTCGCGCCGGGCCCGATCTCTAGCCACCGAGACCACCGAGACCACCGAGACCGAGGAGACCACCGATGACCATTGAGCTGACCACCCCTGCGGAGATCCCCGGGGACGTCGAGGTGCTCGGAGTGCCGGTGCACGCCGACCTGAGCCTGCCCGAGGGGGCCGGCGTCGAGCTCGACCCCGCCTTCCTCCGACGCTGCGGCTTCGAGGGCAAGCCCGGCCAGGCCCAGGCGGTGCCGGCCGAGGACGGCTCGTGCATCGTGGCGCTCGGGGTCGGCGAGCCCGGGTCGATCGACGACGAGGTCCTCCGGCGCGCCGGCGCGGCTCTCGGGCGCCATACCGCCAAGGTCGGCTCCGCCGCCACGACCCTCGCCGCGGTGGCCGGCGACCCGGCGGGCGCCGGCGCGATCGTCGAGAGCTTCGCGCTCGCGGCCTACCGCTACGCCGGGGCTCGGAGCGAGCCGCCGACGCACCTGCTCACCCGCCTGGCGGTGGTCGGAGCCGATCCGGCGATGGTGCGCCTCGGCGAGGTCCGGGCCCGCGCGATCGCCAGGGCGCGCGACTGGGTCAACGAGCCGGCCCGCAGCATGACCCCGACCCGCCTGGCCGGGGTGGCCGGCGAGCTCGCCCGGGAGCACGGGCTCAGCCTCGAGGTCTGGGACGAGCACCGCATCGCCGCCGAGCGCCTCGGGGGCCTGGCCGGAGTGGCGGCGGGGTCTGCCGAGCCCCCCCGGCTCATCCGCCTCGCCCACGAGCCGGCGGGAGCCACGGCGACCCTGGCCTTCGTCGGCAAGGGGATCACCTTCGACTCGGGCGGGCTGTCGCTCAAGCCGCCGACGGGGATGATGACCATGAAAGACGACATGGGGGGCGCGGCGGCGGTGCTCGCCTCGGTCGCCGCGGCAGCCGAGCTCGAGCTTCCGGTCCGGGTCGTCGGCTGGGTGGCCGCCACCGAGAACATGCCGAGCGGAACCGCGACCCACCCCGGCGACGTGCTCGTGGCGCGAAACGGCAAGAGCATCGAGGTGCTGAACACCGACGCCGAGGGCCGCCTGGTGCTCGCCGACGCCCTGTCGCTCGCCGCCGAGGAGGAGCCGGACGCGATCGTCGACATCGCGACGCTCACCGGAGCCCAGGTGGTGGCGCTCGGCAAGGGGGTGGCCGGCGTGATGGGCACCGACGCCTCCCTCGTCGAGGCGGTGATCGCTGCGGGAGCGCGGGCCGGGGAGCCCACCTGGCAGCTCCCCCTCGTCGACGCCTACCGCAAGCAGCTCGACTCCGAGGTCGCCGACTTGAAGAACATCGGCAAGGCGGGGGAGGCGGGGACGATCATCGCCGGGCTGTTCCTGCGGGAGTTCGCCGGCGGCCGGGCGTGGGCGCACCTCGACATCGCCGGTCCCTCCTGGTCCGAGGAGGTCCGCGACTGGTACACCAAGGGTGGTACGGGCTGGGGGGCGGGAACGCTCCTCGAGCTCGCCCGTACCTGGTAGGGCGGGCACGCCCGCCGAGTGCTCGGCGCAGGTTCAGACCCGGCGGTAGGCGCGCACCGCGAGGGGCAGGAACACGGCGAGGATCCCGACGAGCCACACGGCGCTCTCCCAGGCGTGGAGGGCCAGCGGGCCACCGAGGGCGAGCGAGCGCATCTCGTCGATGACGATGGTGACCGGTTGGTTGTTGGCGAACGCCTGGAGCCAGCCGGGCATCGAGGAGACCGGGACGAAGGCCGCAGAGACGAAGGTGAGCGGGAACAGCCAGATCAGCCCGAAGCTCGCCACCGACTCCTCGTCACGGATGGCGAAGCCGATGTAGGCGGAGACCGCGCACACCGTCACCCCGAACGCGACCGCCAGACCGACCATCCCCACGGCGGGCCAGAAGCCGTTGTGGAACCGGAAGCCGACCGCTGCGCTCACCCCGAGCAGCACCAAGACGGTGAGGATCATCCGCAGGGTGTCTGCGGTGAGCCGGCCGACGAGGACCGCGGAGCGGGCCATCGGCATCGAGCGGTAGCGGTCGACCACGCCCTTTTGGATCTCCCGGGCCAGGCCGACCGCAGTGCCGAAGGAGGCGAAGGCGGCGCTCTGGCCGATGATCCCGGGGGTGAGGTAGCTCACGTAGCCCCCCGGCACGTTCACCTTGATGGCCCCACCGAAGACGTAGCGGAAGAGCAGGACGAACATCACCGGCTGGATGACGGCGAACACGAGCAGGGCCGGCGTGCGGGTGTAGGCGATCAGGTTGCGCTTGGTGACGGTGAGCCCGTCGGCCACCCCCCAGCGGAAGCGGGACCAGGCTCCCGGATGGTGGGAGCCGGCTGCAGCGGGGCGTGTCGGGGTGGCTACGGTCGTCATCGGCCTCGTCCTTGCTGTCGGGTTGGCTCCGGCTCGGCACCGCGGCGCCGGCGTCTGCGACGCTTGGGGCTCGCCTCCTCCTCGGCTGCCTGGTGGCCGGTCAGGGCGAGGAACACGTCGTCGAGCGAGGGCCGCCGCAGCGCGAGGCCCGTGGTCTCGATCCCGGCGGCGTCGAGGTTCCGGACCGCCTGCACCACCGCCTTGGACCCCTGGTTGCCGACCCGGACAGCGACGACGGCCTCCTCGGGGTCGAGCATCGGGGCGACCTCGGACAGCTCGGCGACGGCATCGGCGGCGGCCCCGAGCCGGCTGCGGTCGAGCACCCCGAACTCGACCACGTCGCCGCCGACCTTGTCCTTCAAGGTGTCGGAGGTACCCGCTGCGATCACCCTGCCGTGGTCGACCACGATGATCTCGTCGGCCAGCTCGTCGGCCTCCTCCAGGTACTGGGTGGTGAGCAGCAGCGTCGTGCCGCCCGAGACGAGGTCACGGATGATGCCCCACATCCCGTTGCGGCTGCGCGGGTCGAGCCCGGTGGTCGGCTCGTCGAGGAACAGCACGGCCGGCTCTGCCACCAGGCTGGCCGCGAGGTCGAGGCGGCGCGCCATGCCACCGGAGTAGGTGCGCGCAGGGCGGTTGGCGGCGTCGAGGAGCTCGAAGCGCTCGAGCAGCTCCTGCGCCCGCTCCTTGGAGCGCTGCTTGGGGAGGTGGTAGAGCCGGCCGAGGATCTCCAGGTTCTCCCGGCCGGTCAGCTCCTCTTGGATCGCAGCGCTCTGGCCGGCGAGACCGATGATCTCGCGGACGGCGTCGGGCTCCCGAAGCACGTCTCGTCCCTCGACGAGCGCCGTTCCGCCGTCGGGGCGCACGAGGGTGGTGAGGATCCGCACTGCGGTGGTCTTGCCGGCTCCGTTGGGCCCGAGCACGCCGAGGATCGTGCCCCGTTCGACGGAGAAGTCGATCCCGCGGAGGGCCTGGACCGATCCGAAGGACTTAGTCAGGCCTTCCACGACGATCGCCGGGCCACCGCTCGCGCTCGTGGTCATGGATCCTCCGTGGTGGCTACAGGGTTCGATGGTGGGTGCTCCGTGGCAGGAGCCTCTGGTGGCGGGCCGTGGGGGTGGCCGCCGGGGGTCGGGCCCGCCGGGGGTCATGCCCGCCGGGGGTCATTCTTGTCGATGCTCGGGGCCAACACGGCGGGATTGCGTCGGCCCGGCAACGGCGCCGGGCGGCATCGGCGACCAGGTCTTGGCCTCGGCTCAGGCCGGCCCCGAGGCCAGGTCGGCAGCTGCAGCGATCACGGCGAGGCTCACCGCGCTCGACGGCAGGTTGCCGTACAGCTCCTCCGAGACCGCGTCGGCAGCCTCAGAGAGCAGGCCACCGGGGGAGGCCGTGGCGAGGACCGCCTCCATCCTCTCGTGCGCCTCCTCCCAGCGCCCGAGGTGGGCCAGCGCCCGGACCGCCCAGAGGGAGCAGAGGAGGTCGGGGCTGTCCGGGCCGGGGCGGCCGTCGTCGGCGCCCTCTGGCAGCCGGTAGACGAGGAGGCCGCTGGCGTGGCGCTCGAGGACCCGCTCGATCGTCGTGACGACCACCGGGTGGCCGGCCGGCCAGGGCCCCTGCCAGGCAGCGCGCAGCAGCGCGGCGTCGCTGTCGGCCGAGCCCGCTGCACCCCTCTCGCCTCTCGGGGTCTCCCCGCTGCTGGCCCCGGCCACCGGCACCGACGCGCGCAACCCTCCGTCGGGGTGGACACCTTCGGCCTCGAGCCAGCCCAGCACCCGGCGCGCCTCGGCCTGCCAGCCTGCCGTCGAGAGGTCGAGCGGGTCGGTCCCCCGGACCCGCCGGGCCGCGCGGTCGAGGGCCACCCAGGCCTGGACACAGGAGGCCACCAGGCGCCTCGGGCGCCTCGGCAGGTCCCAGGTCCCGGCGTCGGGCAGCTCCCAGTGGTCGGCCACCCAGTCGGCGCCGGCGGCGAGAGCCTCGGGTGCGCCCGCCAGCGGGCCCGCCCGCCGGTCGCCGAAGGGGCCCCGGTGGCTCGCCGAGACGGCCAGCTCGACGTCGCCGTAGAGGTCGAGGTCGGCGAGGCGTGCCCGGGCTCCCGGAGTGCCCCGGGCTCGGTCGCCGTCGCGCTCCCCGCCGTCGCGCTCCCGGTCGTCGTCGTCGGTCGGTCGGGGACCGAAGACGACCGGCTGGCCGCCCCGCCAGCCGCCGAACGGTACCTCCTCGGCCTCGGCCGGTGGGTCCCCGCTCGGCGTGCGTCCAGTCGGCCACGGCAGCTCGGAGGCTTCGATCACCCCTCGGAGCCACGCCTCGGCGGCCTCTGCATCCTCCTCGAGGCCGGCGGCGGCGAGGCTGCGGGCGGCCGCTGCGGCGTCGCGCAGCCGGCAGAGGCGGTCGTCGGAGGTCCGCTCCCCACCCGGGCGCCGGGCGATCGAGGTGGTGCCGGCGGCCATGGGCCCCCCCGTCGGTCCGGTCAGGCTCCGCACGACCAGGGCCGCTCTACGGGCCGGCTCGGACCACGACCCGGAGATCGCGAAGGGGTTGAGCCAGCTCTGCCAGGCGCCGGCGGTCTCGTCGAGGAGCCTGCGGGCCCCCTCCACCGACAAGGCCGGTGCGCCGGAGCCGACCGGGTCGACGGTGATGACCA
>JAKARG010000250.1 GCA_021819345.1 Actinomycetes bacterium
ATCTCGCAGAGCAACCCACTTCGGTGAGGGACATCGCCGAGCGGACCGGGCTCCCCCAGCCCTACCTCGAGCAGATCCTCCTCGCCCTCAAGGGGGCCGGGCTGGTCCGCTCGAAGCGAGGCGTCGGCGGTGGCTACGTCCTCGCGCGCCGGCCCGAGGAGATCACCCTCGGGGAGATCGTGAGCGCAGTGGAAGGCCCGATCGTCGCCGGCGACTTCGGGGAGCCGCACCAAAACGGCGCCTGCGACCACGAAGGCCAGTGCGTGCTGCTCTCGGTGTGGGCCGAGGTCGGCAGCCACATGCGCCGGCACCTCGACTCCTTCAGCCTCGCCGACATGGTGGGCAAGGCCACTGGAGCACCGGTCCCGAGCGGTGCTGCGACCGGCACCGGAGGAGGCGGACCGCCCGGTGGTGGGCCCGCCACTGCGGTGGCCGCCCCCGTCGGGCAGGGCGCAGGCGATGCCGAGGAAGGCGGTGGGCACAAAGGCTCCTTGGGCGCCGGAGAGGTACAGCTCCCAGCGGCAGTGGTCTCACCGGTCGGCTGAGGTGAGGCCCGAGGCCGCCCCGGGCGACACCGTCGGGAGCCCAGTGGGCGGGCCCGACGCCACTGCGGTCGGCGGGCCCGACGGCGACGGGCTCCCCGCCGGGTACCCGTCGGGTTGGGAGTCCGACGTCGTGCTCCGCGACGGAGGCACCCTGCACGTCCGGCCGATCAGGCCTGGTGACTCCGAGGCCATCCGGGCGTTGCACTCCCGGCTCTCGGCACAGACCATCTACTTCCGCTTCTTCAGCCCGCTCCGCACACTGTCGGAGAGCATGCTCGAGCGCTTCGTCAACGTGGACTACGCCGACCGCCTCGCTCTCGTCGGAGTGCTCGGCTCGACCATCGTTGCCGTCGGGCGCTACGAACGTCTCCCGTCGGGGCTCGTCCCGTGTGACGAAGCAGAGGTGGCCTTCCTGGTCGACGACGCCGAGCAAGGCCGGGGCATCGGCACCGTCCTGCTCGAGCAGCTGGCGGCCTACGCGGCGGCCACCGGCATCACCCGCTTCGTGGCCGACACCCTGCCGGAGAACTCCCGGATGCTGCGGGTGTTCCACGAGGCCGGCTTCGGCGAACAGCGCAGCTTCTCCGACGGGGTCATCAGGGTCGCCTTCCCGATCACCGCCACCGAGACCTCTCGGGCGCTTGCCCACGAGCGCGAGCGCCAGGCTACCGCCCGCTCGGTCCGCCGGCTCCTCGCACCGCGGTCGGTCGCCGTCGTGGGCGCGAGCCGCCAAGAGGACACCGTCGGCCACCGGCTGCTGCGTGCCATCCTCGACGGGGGCTTCAACGGCCCGGTGTTCCCGGTGAACCGTGCGGCATCCCACGTCTGCAGCATCCGGGCCTACCCGAGCGTCCTCGACATCCCCGAGCCGGTCGACCTCGCGATCGTCGCGGTCCGAGCGGCCGAGGTGACCGAAGTCCTCGACCACTGCGCCCGAAGGCGGGTCGGCGGGCTCGTGGTCGTCTCATCCGGCTTCGCCGAGACCGGCGAAGCCGGACGCAGGGCGGAGCGGCTCCTGGTGAGCGAGGCTCGCCGCAACGGGATGAGGATCGTCGGTCCCAACTCGATGGGCCTGGTCAACACCGACCCCGGGGTGAGCCTTGCCGCAGCGTTCGGCCCCCTCCCCCTCGCCGGCCAGGTCGGCTTCGTCGCCCAATCCGGCGCCCTCGCAGCGGTGGTCATCGACGAGCTCGGCCGGCGCAGCATCGGGATCTCGAGCTTCGTCTCCACTGGCAACAAGGCCGACATCAGCGGCAACGACCTGCTCCAGTACTGGGAGGACGACCCCTCGACGAGCGTGGTCTGCATGTACACCGAGACCTTCGGCAATCCTCGAACCTTCGCCCGGGTGGCCCGGAGGGTTGCACGCACCAAGCCGATCGTGATGGTGAAGAGCGCCGGGTCGACCGCTCCCGCATCATCGACCGAGGGGCCTGCGAGGAGCGATCCGGCCGTCGGAGCACTGCTCCGCCAGACCGGGGTCCTTCGCACCGAGACCCTCGAAGAGCTCCTCGACGTCGCCCAGGTCCTGGTGAGCCAACCCCTACCGGCGGGTCGACGCGTCGCGACGATCGGCAGTGATGGTGGGCCGGCCGCGCTCGCTGCCGAGGCGTGCCTGGCAGCCCACCTCGAGCCGGCCACGCTCTCCGCCCTCACCGTCGCGAGGATCGGAGCAGAGCTGCCGGCCGCGAGGATCGGCACCGGGATCGTGGGCCTGCCCCCCGACGCCACCCCCGAGATGCTGGGGTCGGCCCTGCGGATGGCGCTCGACGACGCCGGGGTCGACAGTGCGATCGCTTTGTTCACCTCGCTCCTCGACTGGCCGGTCGAGCGCGTGGCAGCAGCTGTCGACGCGGCAGCCCTCGGTCGGCCGGGAAAGCCGGTCGTAACGAGCATCCTCGGTCGGCGCGGCCTGCTCGCCGTCGGGAGCCGCAGCGTCCCCTCGTTCGCGTTCCCCGAACCGGCGGCGCGCGCTCTCGGCCGGATGACCGACTACTCGCAGTGGCGACGGAGACCGGAGGGTCGCTCGCCGGAGCTCGACGTGGAGCCTTCCGTCGCCCGAGAGGTGATCGCCGGCGAGCTGGCCACGGCCGGTCCGACCGGATGCTGGCTCAGCCGGAGCGCAGCGACCGCGGTGGCCTCGGCCTACGGGATCGACCTCCTTGCCTCGATCAGCCTCCCGCAGGCCCTGGCCGATCCCGCCGAGCTCGCCCGTGAGGCCATCGAGGCGGCGCACGCCCTCGGCTACCCGGTGGTCGTCGGCGCCGACCCGGGAGCGGAGCGCGCCCATCCCGAGCGTCGCAACCTCCGGCTCTGGCTCACCAACGACGCGGCCGTGAGCTCTGCAGTGCGCGAGCTGATCGGCTGCGGCCCCCTTTTCGTCCAGGCCTCCGCCACTGCAGGGCACGACCTGGCGGTCGGCGTGAGCCAGGATCCCGACTTCGGCCCGCTGATCGAGCTCGGCACCACCGCCCGGCTCGGAGGGCCACTGCTGGTCTCCCGGAGCCGGATCCTCCCCCTCACCGACCTCGACGCCGCAGGACTTCGCCAGGAGGTCCTCGGGTCCGGCGGGCTCGCCGGTGGCCCTCCGGGCGCCGGCTCCGACGCCGCGCTCGACAACCTGCTCCTGCGGGCCAGCCAGCTGATCGAAGACCTTCCAGAGGTGACCGAGCTCGACCTCGTGCCGGTGGTGGTGAGCGCCGAGCGTGCCGCGGTCGCCGGCATTCGCCTCCACGTCCAGGCGCCGCAGCCACACCCCGAGCGAGCGCTGCGCCGCCTGCACTAACGCCAGCAGCGCGGCATGGACTGGCGGTGCGGTGGCGGTTGCGGTGGCGGAGCCGGTGCGGTGGCGGAGCGGTTGGGCTGCCTTGGGCCGCTCGTCGAACCGTGGAGCCGGAGGGCCGAGGGGCTCAGCCCGCCGGTCGCTCCATCGACCGGGTGACCTCGTCGATGATCCGCCCACCCGAGTGTTCCACGTCGTCCCATGAGTAGACGAGCACCGTCCAGCCGTCGAGTCGGAGCACGTTCCGACGTCGCTCGTCGCTGCTCTTCTGGTCCGGTGACCAGTGGTACGCGTAGCCGTCCACCTCCACCGCCACCTTCGGACCGATCACGTAGTCGAGGCGGTAGCAACCACCCGGCCCGGCCCGTTGCTCCACGGCGAGCGGCCGGACCCCGGCTTCGGCGAACAGCCGTGCGAGGCGGCTCTCGAGAACACTCGGCGCCGGGGCTCCGAGGAAGCTGCGCCGTCGGAGCGCTCGCCCGAGAGCAGCCGGGCCCGCTCTTCCGGTCCCCTCGCTCCTTTGGACCTCGGCTTGCAACGCAGCTACAGAGGCGAGCCTCCTTGCGATGAGCCGGTCGAGCAGCTCGTCCAGCTCAGCTGGGGGAAGCTCCGCCGCCAGGTCGACGAGGGTTCGCAGCGGGTCGGTGCAGTTCATCCCCTTCCAGAAAGCCGACCGCTCGACGGGCATGCGGAGCCGGTGGACGAGAGCGCCGGGCACCGACTTGCAGCTGCCCCGGCGGACCGTCAGGGACGGCCTCGTCGGGGGCGGTCCGAGCGACCAGAGCCATGCCGCCGACGCATGGGAGACGACCGCATCCCTCCCGGCCCACAGGTAGGCCACCCACAGCTGCTGTTCGGGGCCGGCGGCCGAGGCCGCGATCCGCACGACCCGCCGGCCAACCGGCTCCCACTCACCGCTACGGAGCCTCGACCTGACAAAGGCCTCGGGCACGCCTTCGCGCGCCAGCTGGGCCCTGGTTGCGACGCCGGCCTGTCTGAGCATCAGCGCTTTGGATAGTTCTCGATAACTTTCATTCACTCCCGAGACGCTAGCCTAGAGCCGGCGACAGCCAACAGCGGGATCCTGCGGTAACTGGGTCCCGTAGAGAACCAGATGTGGTCCCCTACGGGGCCCAGTTACCAACAGACCACCTCCGCCGGCCCTCGCCGGCCGGTCTCTCGAGACCCGGGACCGTCAGGAGTCAGGAGGGCTCCGAGCGGCGCCGATCCTGGGCCCGGTAGACCAATCGGGCCCGCACGGCGAGGCCGCCAACGGTCGCCACCACGACGAGGACCAGTCCGATCACCTGGTATCCGTACACGAACAGCACCACGCCGACGACAGCCAGTGCCATGCTGACCACGAAAGAGGGCAGCACTATCCGCAGGACCTGCTTGGGGCTGAGGCCGGCGAAGGGGACCCGAGCACCGTCGAGGCCGTCGGCCGAACCTCCAGCTGCTGAGTCCTCGTTCATCGGCGGCCCAACCTACCGGCGGGGACCTCGGTCCAGCGAGCGGCCAGGCGGCGAGCGCCGCGTTCGGGCGAGCGGCCAGGCGGCGAGCGCCGCGTTCGGGCGAGCGGCCAGGCGGCGAGCGGCCCGGCGGGCACCCGGGATCACGAAAGACTCCGGAGGACGGCGTCGAGGTCGGCCGGGACCGGTGAGCTGAGCTCGATGCGCCGGCCGCTCACCGGGTGAGCGAAGGCGAGCGCCCGCGCGTGGAGCCACGGTCGGTCGGGGGGGAGCAGCGCGCCCACTGCGCTGCTGCGGCGCCCGCCATAGCGCCCGTCACCGACGACGGGATGGTCGATGGCTGCGAGGTGGACCCTGATCTGGTGGGTCCTACCGGTCTCGAGCCGGCACTCGAGGAGGCTCGAGAGCTCCGGCTCGGCGAAGCGGGCCTCGACCCTGTAGTGGGTGCGGG
>JAKARG010000251.1 GCA_021819345.1 Actinomycetes bacterium
CGGCATCCGGCACGCTTTCGCGACGAGGCCGGCGCGGTGGCAGCCGAGCTGGTCATCGCCACCCCACTGCTGTTGCTGCTCATCTTGGGCGTGATCCAGTTCGCCCTCTGGGAGCACGCCACCGGCGTCGCCGAGGCAGCAGCCCAGCAGGGGCTGTCGGTTGCCCGCCTCCAAGGCGAGAGCGCCCAGGCCGGCACCGCGGAAACGAGAAGCGTCCTCGATCAACTCGGCACCGGTGTGCTCATCGGGCCGCAGGTGACCACCACCCGGACCGGCGCAGCGACGACGGTGGTGGTGAGCGGGCACGCCGAGAGCATCGTCGGCCTCTTCTCCTTGCCGGTGCGAGCCACCGCGGCGGGCCCGACCGAGCCACCCTTGCCCGCGCCGGCCGCAGCCGCCGGGGGCGGGCCGTGAGCAGCCAGCCGATGCACGCCCACGCGAGCCTTGTGCGCCCGAGGCTGCGACGGAAACTTCACGACGAGGCCGGGGCGGTGGCCACCGAGCTGGTCCTTCTCACCCCGCTGCTGATCCTGCTGTTGCTGTTCGTCGTCGCACTCGGCCGCTTGGCGGGGGCGCGGATCAACGTCGACGGAGCCGCGGCCCAAGCAGCCCGCGCCGCCTCCATCGCAACCACCCCTGCTGGGGCCGCCGCCGAAGCCCGCCAGACCGCCGTCGTCGCCCTCGGCTCGGACCATGTCGCCTGCGCCACCCTCGAGGTCGCGACGAACACCGCCCGCTTCGCCCCGGGCGGGTCGGTCACCGTGACGGTCACCTGCGCCGTCGCGCTCAGCGACCTGACCGGGCTTCGCCTGCCCGCCTCCGAGCAGGTCGCGTCGAGTGCCACGTCAGTGATCGACACCTACCGCTCGATCCCATGACCATGCACCGGCTACGCACCCGGCTCGGCGAGGAGGACGGGATGGTCACCGCCTTCGTCGTCATCTTCACCTTGGCACTCCTCGCGATGGCCGGCCTCGTGTTCGACGGCGGCCTCGCCTTGTCGGCCAAGGTGCGGGCCATCGACGACGCTCAGGCCGCAGCCCGTGCCGGCGCCCAGGCGATCGACATCCCCCTCTATCGCCAAAGCGGCCAGATCACCCTCGACGCCGCCCAGGCCGTGGCCGACGCCCAGGGCTTTCTTGCCGCGGCCGGCGAGCACGGCACCGTCACGGTCACCGGCGAGACGGTCTCGGTCACCGTGACCATCACCCAGCCCACCCAGATCCTCTCGGTCGTAGGCGTCGACCAGCTCACCGTCACCGGAGCTGGCAGCGCCACGGCAGAGCAGGGCTTCTGATGGCCCGGCTCGCACACCTCGCCAGAGGGCTCGGGGCGCTCGTGCTGCTCGCCGCCCTCGTGGCCGGCATCCCCTGGGCGCTGTGGCACTTCGTCGGCTGGCCCCTCCCGCACCACGTCCCGACCGCAGCCCAGATCGGCCACGCCCTCGACCGCCACGGCATCCCTGCTCGCGCCCTCGTCGACGCGCTGGCGGTCGTGGTGTGGCTCACCTGGGCCGTCCTCCTCGCCTCGGTCGCCGCCGAGATCCCCGCTGCGCTGGCGGGACGGCGCGCCCGGCGCCTCCCGGTCGCCGGTGTCTTCCAGCCGCTCACCGGCCGCCTCGTCGCCGCCGTCGTGGTCGCCTGCCTCGCCCTCGCACCCCGACCCGCCCCCAGCCAGCCGGCCGGCTCGCCGGGCGGCGGTCTCGTGGCGCTGCGCCGCCCGGTGGCCGCCTTCGTCCTCACCGGCGACAGTCGGCAGGCCGCACCCAACGCGCCGCCCACGTCGCCACCTGGGGCCGACCCAGCGCCAACGGGCAGCGAGCCGAGCACGCCAGCCCCTGGACCGGCGGCGGGGGCGGCCCGCACCTACGTCGTCCAGCGCGGCGACACGCTGTGGGGCATCGCCGAGCGAGAGCTCGGCGACCCGCTCGATTGGTCACAGATCTACCAGCTCAACGAAGGCCGCCTGCAGCCCGGTGGAGTCGCCCTCACCGACCCGCACTGGATCGACCCCGGCTGGACCCTCCTCCTGCCCCCGCCCACCACCACCCAACCGGCGACCGCACCGCCCGCCACGGCGACACCGCAGCCGACCCCATCCCCGACCGCTCCGGTGCCCGCTCCAGCCCCGACGAGCCCACCACCGACGGCGCCGGCAACGACGGTCGGGCCACGAGACGCCCACCGGGCAGCACCGTCGCCCGTCGGCGCGCGCCCGGTCGAGGCACCCGTGCAGCTGCCGACTGGGGCGGTGATCGCCGGGTCCTTCGCGACCGGGGTGCTCTCGGCGCTGGCGGCGCAACGGTTGCGCCGCCGCCGTGCCTACCGCCCGGGCCCGCCACGCTCCGGCGTCCGCCTCGTTGCACCCGAGCGTCCGCAAGGACTGCACGACCTCTTGACCACGCTCGGAGCCAGCCGCCAGGACGACGACCGCGACGTGGGCGCCTCGACGCCGCCGGCACCGCCGCCGCTGAGCGTGGTGCCCGAGGACGAGGCGATCATCCGCCCCGACCTCATCGACGTCGCCCACCGGGAGGGCCAGGTGGTACGCCTTGCGCTCGGGAACTGGCCCGGCCTTCGACTGCGCGGCCCCGGCGCCCAAGGGGCGCTTCGGGCCTGGCTCGCGGCGCTCGTCACCCGCGACGGCCCGTACGCCGGCGAGATCCTCCTCCCTGCCGAGCTGGGCGGACGCCTCCTCCCCGGGGTCGACCTGCCGAGCGTGCACCACCACGACGGCGTCGAGGCACTGCTCACCCGGTTGGAAGCAGCAGCGATCGGGCGCACCCGACGGTTAGAAGATGCCGAGGTCGATGACGCCGCCAGCTACCGGCACCGCTCCCCCGAGGACCCCTTCCCGCTCCAGCTCGCCGTCGTGGGCGACGTCACCGTCGCCGCCGAGGCCCGGTGGCGCGCCTTCCTGGCGACCGCTACGCGCCTGGGCTTCGCCGCCCTCCAACTCGGCCCCGAAGACGACCGCGCGACCTCACCCGGTTTCGGCGAGCCTTATCTCGTCGTCGGAGGCGACGGCAGGATCCAACACGCCGCGCCTGAGGAGCTCGCCGAGCTGTTGGCCGGCGCCACCGCGTTCGGGCTCGATCCCAGGACCGCAGCCGACCTCCTCGCACCCGTCGCCGCCGTCCACAACGACACCGAGCCCGAACAGCCCGTGCTGCCTGTGCACCCCGTGCAGGCGAACCTGGACGGCGGAGATGCCGCCGATCCCGTCGTCACCCCTGGGGCGATGCCCCCGCCGGCCGAGCCCGACTGGCCGATGGGTGACACCGACCGAGAGCCCCGGCGAGGAGTGATCCGGGTGCGGCTGCTCGGCCCCGCGTGGGTGGAGGCGTGGGACAAGGAGATCACGAGCGGCCTACGAGCCAGCGCCTACGAGCTACTGGCGTGGTACGCGCTGCACCCCGACGGGGCGAGCGCCGAGGCCGCCACCGACGCCCTGTGGCCCGACGCCGATCCCCGCCGCGGCCGGGAGCGGTTCTGGACCGCGCTCGGGAACCTGCGCTCCCGGCTGCACGGCCCGGGCAAGGACGGCGTCGAGGTCCTCACCAAGTCAAACGACCTCTACCGGCCCGACCCCGCCGTGCTCGAAGTCGACCTGTGGCGCTTCGAGACCGCTCTCGGCGACGCCGCCCACGCAGATGAGCCCGCCCAGGTGACCAATGCCCTCGAACGTGCGGCCGGCGCCTATGGCGGCGACTTCTGTCCCGCCCTCGACGCCATCTGGGTCGAGCCGGTACGAGAGGACCTGCACCGCCGGGCCATCGACGCCCACCTCCGCCTCGCCGAGCTCTACGCCGCCGAGCAGCCCGAGCGGGCGCTCGGGGTGTTGGAGCGCACCATCGAGCTCGACCCGATCTGCGAGGAGGCCTACCGCCGGCTCATCGCCCTCCAGGACAACCTGGATCGTCGCGACGCCGCCCGGCGCACCTGGCGGCTCCTCCAGGGCCGCCTCGCCCAGCTCGACCTCGATCCCGAAGAGACGACCGAGCACTTGGTGCACGAGCTGTTCTCGGCTCGGCCGGCCACTATCGCCCGCCTCCCCGCGACCCGTCACTGAGCCGGCGTGACCACGGCGACCGAGAAGCACTCGTCGCCGTGACCGTCGTCGCCGTCGCCGTGACGGTCGGCTTTCTTGTCGGGCCCTGGCTCCGCACCGCCATCTTCGCCAATCGGCTACCTCGTGGCGACCCAGCCCATGGTCATTGCCCCCATTGCTCGCGCCTGGTCCTCGCGTCTGGTGATCTCGGCATCGTCGGCCCGGTCGCGCTTTCGGGAAGATGCCCGTCCTGTCGGCGGCGGATCGGAGCGCCTCCGGTAATCATCGAGGTCGTGAGCGCCGGCGTGTCCGGCCTGCTGGCGCTGCGAGTGCATCCGCCGCTCGTTCTCGCAGCACTCGTGTGGGCGGCGGCGGCGGGCATCGTTCTCGTCGCCATCGACGCGAGCACGCGCCGACTGCCCGACGCGGTCCTCGCCCCGACCCTCGTCGTCGTCCTTGTCCTGCTCGTCGTGGCCGGGCTCGTCGACCATCGGTCGAGCGAGCTCGTCGGAGCGCTGATCGGTGGAGCTGCGACCTTCGCCGGCTACAGCCTGCTCGCGCTGGTCACCGCCGGCCTTGGGTTCGGCGACTGCAAGCTGGCTGCGCTGCTCGGCTTGGTGCTCGGATGGTTCGGCTGGGAACCGCTGGCCGCAGGCGTGACGCTCGGCTTCCTGCTCGCAGCCTGCTACCTGCTGGCTCGGATGGTCATCGGTCGGTTCTCTCCCTCCGAGCAGATCCCTCTGGCGCCGTTCATGCTGGTTGGAGCATTCACCGTTCTGCTCGTCGTCGCCTGAAGGCGTCGGCTGGTGGGGCACGGTCCGCTGCCCCTTGACCTTCCAGCTCCTGGAAGCCGTACCCTGGACTCGGCTGTCAGAACGTGAGGTGGATGCCATGGAGGAGCTCGTGTTGACCGTGACCGGCATGGACTGCGGGTCGTGCGAGGAGCGAGTCGAGCGGGCCGTCGCCAAGCTGGTCGGGGTGCGTCGGGTCTGCGCCGACTACGCCACGAACCAGGTCAACGTGGTCGTGGACTCGGCGGGTACGGAGGCGGCGGTGCGCGCCGGTATCACCGCCGCCGGCTTCGAGGTGACGTGATGCCGGCTGTTGCTCCGGAGAAGGGACCAGCAATGGGATCGGACGCCGGGTACTGGGCCGAGGAGCTGCCCGACGGCGGGGCGAGGTTCCGGGC
>JAKARG010000252.1 GCA_021819345.1 Actinomycetes bacterium
GTATTACGTCGCCCGTCGGGCAGCCGAGGCGATGCGGTCCCTGGTCCTACCTACGGTTGGACAGTGCCCCGTGCTGGTCGCCGCCCTGCAGCGCCCGACGACGGCGGACCAGGTGGACGACGCCGGCGACCACGCCTGCGAGCAGGGCGAGCTCGAGGATCGTCCATCCGATACCGAACAGCGCCATCACGAGCGACCTGACGACGAGCACGACCAGGACCGCAGCGCCGACGACCAGCGCCGCCTTGACGAGCGGATGGCCAGTGGACCGGTCACTTGCCATGTCGACCTCTCTCCTCCCGGGACCCGAGGCGGCATCTCCGCTTCGGGCATCGGGCTCACCTCGGACGCTACGACGCTCGTGGAGCCTTTGCCGGTCGGCTGCCGAGCCGAGCTCGGGTCTCCTCGACGTCCGCGCGCATCTGCGCCGTCAGCGCCTCGTCCGAGCCGAAGCTCTCCTGGCCGCGCTGGCGAGCGACCAGGTCGAGCACGGCCTCCTGGCCGTAGAGGTCGCCGGAGAAGTCGAGCAGGTAGGCCTCCACCAGCTGCGGGCCGCCGTCGCGGTAGAAGGTCGAGCGCCTCCCGATCGACACGCACGCCGGCCGACGCTCGCCGTCGGCCCCCAGGTACCAGGCCGCGTAGACCCCGTCCGCGGGCACCGCCGCTTCGGCGGGCACCTCCAGGTTGGCCGTCGGGAAGCCGAGCACCCGCCCGCGTCCGTCTCCGTGCACCACGACGCCCCTCAGCTGGTGGGCCCTCCCGAGCAGGCCGGCGGCCGCCTCCACCTCGCCGGCGGCGACCAGCGCCCGCACCCGGGTCGAAGAGATCGGGGAGCTCCCGTCGCCGAGCAGCTCGGCGCCGGTGACGGCAAAGCCGAGCTCCGAGCCGAGGCGCCCGAGCAGATCGACGTCCCCCTTGCGCTCCCGGCCGAAGCGGAACCCCTCGCCGACCACCACCACCCGAGCACGGAGCAGGTCCACCAGCACCTCCCGCACGAAGTGCTCGGGATCTTCGGCGGCCCGCCGCTCGTCGAAGTGCACCACCACGGTCAGCTCGACCCCCGCCTCGGCGAGCAGCCCGAGCTTCTGGTCGAGGTCGGTCAGGAGCCGGGGGGCCGAGGCGGGGCGGATCACCGCAGCGGGGTGGCGGTCGAAGGTCACCACTGCGGAAGCGCACCCGAGCCGGGACGCCTCGTCGCACACCTTGGAGATGAGCGCCCGGTGCCCGAGGTGGACCCCGTCGAAGGCCCCGATCGTCACCGCCGAGCCGCCCGAGACGACGGCGGGCGAATCGAGGGGCTCGTCGACCGCGCCGAGCTGCAGGACCTCCACGGCCGGCGAGGCTACCGGGACTCACGGCTCGAGCCCCCGAGCAGAGGCCGACTCGGGAGGCGGCACCCTTCGATTCGATGTGTTGGATCGTTATCTCAGCCAGCCTGCCAGGAGACGAGATCGAAGCCGCCGGCTCCGACGCTCAGCCTGGCGGTCAGGTCGAGCTGGACGCCGTCCCCGAGCACTACGCCATCGGTCAGCGTGGCGTAACGCACTACCGAGCCCTCGACCCCAAGGGTGGTCTGCATCGGCGCGGCGTTACCCACTACATCTTGGCCAGCGAGAGCGGTGACCGCGTAGTCCAGGGGAAGGCCGGTGTGGATGGCGCTCCACGTTGCGGTGGAGGACTCGGCCTCCCGTAGTGAGGCGAAGAACGCATCCTGCGCATCGGCGGCCGCATCGAGAGGATCGGGGCTCTGCGACCAGGAGATCGAGGGGTGCCCGTCCACCTGGAGGGTCCCGAGCGGTGTGGGGTTGGCTGCGAGAGTGGAAACACCGGCCCAGGCCGACGGCACACCCGCGGGCGGAGCAGGTCGCTGCCTGAGCGTGCCAGCCGCCTGGGCACCCGCGGCGGTCTCCCTCGGCGGTCCGACCTGTGTGGCCGTCAGGACGTAGCGCTGGTTGGTGAAGTAGAGCGCATCGAGGGGGTAGCAGGTGACGAGCACGAGGCGACCAGGGCGGTTGGCCACAGCAGTGCCGGCGGGGTCGACCCGTCCGCCGACGACCCGATAGTCGACCGTCTCGCACGGGTCGACCACGCTGATCACCTCTCCCGCCCGGAGGGAGGTCAAGCGGTGGAACCAAGTGACGTCGTGGCCGTCGAGCACCACGGTCCCCGGTCCCGACTGCCAGGACGAGGCCGGGTCATGGCCCACTGCGACCGCGAGAACCCCCTCGCCGTCGCCTTGCAGGACAGGGGCGACGAGCCCGATAGCGGGAATCTCGAGCAGCGCAGCCAGCCGGCCCGCGGGAGGTGTCGTCGACCTGCAGGAGGGGATGCTCTGGTCGGTGCCCGCCCGGGTGACGGGTGAGGTGCGGCGGTCTGTGGCGGGGGAGGTCGGGGGGCGGGTCGCCCTCGATGTCGGCGGAGCCGCGCTGGCAATGGCGGCTCTCTCGCGAGCCACCAGCGCCCCCCCGACCGCTGCGGAACGGGCGTAGAAGCCGACGATGTGGATCACCAGCGCAGCCGCGATCCCGACCAGTGCCACACCGAGGACGGTGAGCATCGCAGGACCTCCCGGCCTGCCACGCCGGCGGTGTGTGGCGTGGCGTGGCGACCACCTCACCGAGCACCGGTCCAGGTCTCCGAGACGATCGGGGAGTACCCGAAGGGGAAGCCGGACTTGCCGACGGCCCAGGCCTGGAAGTAGAGCGGCTCGGACTGGACCTGGTCGTCGCGCACGACGAAGGTGGCGACGCCGTCGCGGTTGGTCCGAGTGCCGACCGGGCTCTGGCCCTCGGGGTGGCCGTCGATGGACGCCTCGGCCGGGATTAGCTGCGTCTCGCCGTAGATCACCTGCCCGAGGAACACCGGAACTCCCGCTTCGTGCACCGGTGCCCCGAAGTCCGAGCGCAGCTCGACCCGGATGCGAATCGGGGTGCCGATGGCAGCGGGGGCGAAGTAGCTCGGGGTGAGGCGGAGCTGGTAGGGCTCGGCGGTGTAGGGAGATGACACCGAGACCGTCTCGGGGGTGTTGGTCACCGCCTCGAGCTGGAAGCGTGAGGTGATGCCCGGCATCGAGCCGACGTTCGGGGCCTCCAGGGTCACCGTCGCCGAGGAGTGCGGGGCCAGGACCGCCGGGCCGTCGACCACGTCCCAGTAGGAGGTCATCTGGCCGATGGAGTCGGTCCCGTAGTGAGGCGTGAGGCGGTTGTCGCTCGTGTTGGAGATCCTGGCCTCCAGCTTCCAGACTCGCTCGAACTGACCGTTGGTTCGGACCGAGACGATGCGCATGTGCAACGGCGCCGGCCGGGCGAGCGCAAGACCGCCAACGGCGAGACCGGGAATCAGGACCCCGGCGAGCGCCCAGGCGGGAAGGCGCCCGGAGAGAGAGCGCAGCTTCGCCGGAGCGGGCTCGTCCGCCGGTGGGGCCGGGGGCGCCGAGACGGTGGCGAAGGCGACCACCCAGACGGCAACGAGCGTCATCCAGTACTCGGCGAGGCTGCGTGACGGCCACCACAGGGCGATCGACGGCAGGACGAGAGCGGCCCGCCAGAGCCGATCGAAGCGCAGCGCCAGCCCGACGAGCATCCCGGCGAGCAGGAGGATGGCGGCGTCGCTGAACAGCTTCAGGTCCCCGCCTCCGACGCCGGCAAAGGTTGCCAGGTCGACGAAACCCTGCCCGTAGGGGATGGCGTGTTGGGTGAGCGGGCCGAGGATCCCCGCGAGCCATGCTCTCGGCCCCATGACGACGAATGGGGCGTCGATGAGAGCGAATGCTGCTACCGCGAGGCCGACATAGCGGGCGAGCACGCCCGACGCCCCCCGCCTCCCGAGCTCACGTCGCCGGCAGATGAAGATCCCGAGAGCCACGAAGGGGGCGATGAACCAGGCGAGCTGGGTCGTGGCGACCGCGACCCCCATCGCCACGCCGGCAACCCGGCCGCGCCAACCGAGCCGTCCGCCGGCACCCACCTCGGTCCATCGCCAGGCGACGAGCACCAGGGCCGGGAATGCGAAGATGGAGATATCGCCAGAGACGTCGTAGCCGAACAGGATCGGGAGGTCGAGGACCGCCAGGACTGCCAGCCCCCGCCACTGACGGGGAAGCACTAGGAAGGCCAGCACCAGTCCCGCCAGGCACGAGACGAGGTTGGCGACGATCACCGACTGCACTCCGCCGGTCAAGAGGACGAACGGAGCCGTCCAGAGCACTGACCAAGCCGGGTAGCCGAGGCTCCCCACGACCTTGCCGTTGAGCAGATATGTCGCGTACTGGATCGGCACCCCGTAGCGGTTGAGCGCCGGAGAGAGATTGGCCCCGTAGGGGTCCCGGCCGTGGAGGAACAGCGTCGCTGCGTACTGGACGAAGGCCGCCTCGTCGGTGCCGTAGCTCGGGTTGACCACGAGCACGCTCGCCGCCCAGGCGAGCAAGGTCCCGATGCCGGTGATGAGCAACGCCGCGTCGACCACGGTCATCTGCCGGCGACTGCGAGCCGTCATCGCGCCGACGGCAAGCAGCATGCTCGCCAGCGAGAGGACCACGGCGAAGCCTCCCGCGGCGGGGACCTCGATGATCCCCGACCAGACCGAGAACGCCGGCCCGGCAAGGCCGATTGCGGCGATCGCCGATACGACCCGATGGGTGTGCGTCGGAGGGAAGGATGTATGCCTCGACTGGGATGAGTCTCGCCGGACCGCGTCGAGTGTGGTGGACGACATGCCTCTATGTGTGCGCCGGCAGGCGAATCGGTACCGTCTCTTGGCTCATCCGGCAACCTCCGCCGGGGCGAGAGGCGACTCCAAGACCGGGCGAGCAACTCGCGATGCCCGGCAGGACCAGGTGACCCGGAGCCCCTCGGCCATGATGCCAGCGCTCATCTTGGACTCTCCCGAGGAGCGCGGCCGGAAGTGGATCGGGACCTCGGTGATCCGAGCCCCGAGGTCGACATAGGCGCGCAGGCTGACCACCTGGAAGCCGAACCCCGAGACGTCGAGGGCATCCCACTCGACCTCGGAGAGCAGCGAGGAGCGGAAGGCCCGGAAGCCCCCGGTGATGTCGGCGACCTCGATGCCGGTGACCCGGCGGGCGTAGAACCCGGCCGCCCGGCTGAGCACCTTGCGCCAGGCGGAGCCAAGCCCTTCGGCCGAGCCGCCCGGGACGTAGCGGGAGCCGATGACCACGTCCGCGCCGCCCTCGAGCTCGGCGAGCATCGCCGGGATGACCAACGGGTCGTGCGA
>JAKARG010000253.1 GCA_021819345.1 Actinomycetes bacterium
GGTCCACCCGGTCGCCGAGGGCTCGCCGAAGCGTCTTGCGGCGCTGGGCGAAGCCGGCCCGCACCAGCGAGAAGAGCACCTCTGCCGGCACGAGCCCTGGGTCGATCGCCGGCTCGGGCAGGCGGTGGATGCCCACCAGGGCCGACTCGACGCTCGGCCGGGGCACGAACACCGTGGACGGGACCGCTCCGAGCAGCCGGGCAGTCGCCCAGTAGGCGACCTTGACGCTCACCGCACCGTAGGCGGCGTCGCCGGGGCCGGCGACGAGCCGCTCGGCGACCTCCCGCTGGACCATCACCACCATCCGGGTGATCGCCGGGACCCGGTCGAGCAGGTCGGCCACGAGGGGGGTGGCGATGTTGTAGGGGAGGTTGGCCACGAGGGTCCAGTGCAGCCCGGAGAGCAGACCCGCCCAGTCGAGAGCCATGGCGTCACCGGCGACGACCTCCACGAGCCCGGCCGCCCCTGCAACCCCGGCCACCCGCCCGACCTCCCCCTCCACGAGCCCGGCCACCCCGGTCGCCACCAGCCGGTCGCGCAGCAAGGGCAGGAGGCGGCGGTCCAGCTCCACGGCGACCACGTGCGCGCCGGTCTCGGCGAGGGCGACGGTGAGCGAGCCGAGGCCCGCCCCCACCTCCACCACCGCGTCGCCCGGGCCGACGCCGGCGAGGCGGGCGATACGTCGGACCGTGTTCGGGTCGGCGACGAAGTTCTGGCCGAGGGCCCGGCTCGGGCGGATCCCGGCGCCGGCGAGCAGCTCGTGCACCTGGCCCCGGGTGAGGGTCACGCCGACAGGCCGAACGCCGCCGCCGTAGCAGCCCACGTGGCCTCCTCGACGGCGGCGACCGGCTCGCCGCGTGCCTCGGCCACTGCGGAGCCGACTGCGACCACCCAAGCCGGCCGGTTGGGCTGGCCCCGGTAGGGCACGGGTGCGAGGTAGGGGGAGTCGGTCTCGACGAGGAGGCGGTCGGGAGGGCAGAGCCGAGCCGCCTCTCGTACCTCGCCGGCCCCCTTGAAGCTGACGATCCCACTGAAGCTGAGCCAAGCCCCGAGGTCGAGCGCCCGGCGCGCCTCGTCGGGGCCGCCGGTGAAGCAGTGGAAGACGGTCCGCTCCGGCACCCCCTCGGCGCCGAGGATGCCGAAGGTGTCATCCCAAGCCTGCCTCGTGTGGATCACGAGGGTGAGATGGTGGCGGTGGGCGAGGTGCACCTGGGCGGCGAAGGCCTCCCGCTGGAGCTCCCGGGGCGAGTGGTCGTAGTGGTAGTCGAGCCCGCACTCGCCGATGCCCACCACCCGGGCGCCGGGCGGTGACAGGAGGGGGTCCAGGGTCCCGACCCCGACCTGGGCGTCGTGGGGATGGAGCCCGACGGTCGCCCACACCTCGGGTCGGCTGCCGGCGAGAGCGATCGCCGCGGCGGACTGAGCGGCGTCGGTGCCGACGCTCACCAGCCGCCCCACGCCGGCAGCCAGGGCCTCGTCCACGGCGGTGACGTCGACCCCCTCGTAGGGGACGTGGCAGTGGCTGTCGGCCCACATCGCTGCCGCCTGAGCCTCAGCCGGCGACCCGGGGGAACAGCGGCGCCCCGGTGGCCACCGGCAGCCCGCCTGGGTAACCGCCCCAGCTCGCTGCAGCCGGGAGGACCTGGTCACCCGGAGCGCCCGGCATCCCGATCCGCCTCCAGATCTCGGCCGCGGCCCGCGGCAGTGCAGGGCTGGTGAGCACCGCGAGGACCCGCAGGACCTCGAGAGCGTCGCCGAGGACCGCGTCGAGCGCCGGCCCCGGGTCGGCCTTCCACGGCTCGGCCGCCTCGAGGGCGGCGTTGGTCTCCCGCACGATGCGCCAGGTCGCCTCCAGCGCCTCGCTCGGGGCGACCCGGGCCCAGGCGGATGCGGCCGCCTGGTAGGCGTCCGCGACCACGCCGGCGAGCGCAGCAGAAGAAGATGGCGCAGGGCCGACACCACCGCATTTGCGCGCGACGACGGTGGTCACCCGAGAGAGCAGGTTGCCCAGGTTGTTGGCCAGGTCGGCGTTGTACCGGGCGACCATCCCTTCGTAGGAGAAGTCCCCGTCGGGACCGAAGGCCTGGTCACGCAGCAGGTGGTAGCGCAACCCGTCGACTCCGAAGGCCGGCACCAGGTCGGCGGGCGTGATCTGGTTGAGCGCGGTCTTGGACATCTTCTCCCCGCCGACAAGCAGGAAACCATGGACCGCGACCTGGCGGGGTGGGTCGATCCCCGCCGCCATGCACAGCGCCGGCCAGTAGACGCAGTGGAAGCGGAGGATGTCCTTGCCGATCAGGTGGTGCACCGACGGCCACCAGCGGGCGAAACGCTCCTGGTCGGCCCCGTAGCCGACGGCGGTGGCGTAGTTGATGAGCGCGTCGTACCAGACGTAGAAGACGTGCGCCGGGTCCCAGGGGACCGGCACGCCCCAGCTGATCGAGGTCCGGGAGATCGAGACGTCCCGCAGGCCGCCCTTCACCAGTCCGAGGGCCTCGTTGCGGCGGATCTCGGGGATCACCACCATCGGGTCCGACTCGTACCAGGCGAGGAGGCGCTCCTCGAACGCGGACAGGCGGAAGAAGTAGTTGTCCTCCGCGAGGGTCTCGACCGGCCGGCGATGCACCGGGCAGAGCCCCCCTTCGAGCAGGTCGCCCTCGGTGTAGTAGGCCTCGCAGGAGACGCAGTAGAGACCCTCGTAGGTGCCGAGGGTGATCCAGCCGTTGTCGTAGACCGCCTGCATGAGCGCCGAGACGCTCTCGTAGTGGCGGGGCTCGGTGGTCCGGATGAAGTCGTCGTTGCTGATGTCGAGCGACTCCCAGGTCTCCACGAACCGCCGGCTGTAGCGGTCCGCCTGCTCCTTGGGGGTGAGCCCGTTGGCTTCGGCCGCCCGCTGCATCTTGAGCCCGTGCTCGTCGGTGCCGGTGAGGAACCACACGTCGTCGCCGATCAGGCGGTGCCAACGGGCGATCGCGTCGGCGGTCACCGTCGTGTAGGCCGTGCCGATGTGGGGCGCGTCGTTCACGTAGTAGATCGGCGTGGTGACGTAGAACCGGGCCACCGCCAGAGGTTACCGGTCGCCCCCCCGCAGGCCGAGCGCCAGCTCGTAGACCCGCCGGCGAGGCACTCCGAGGGCCCTCGCGACCTCGCCGACCGCCGCCCTCCGGTCGCCGGGACCGCTCGAGTGCGCGGCCAGCTCGGAGAGGATCTCGTCGTCGTCGACCTCGCGGCGCGGAGGCGCCCCACCGAGGACCACCACCCACTCTCCCCGCGGCTCCTTGCCGGCGAGCCATTCCCCGGCCCCGCCGAGGGTGCCCCGCCACACCTGCTCGAAGAGCTTGGTGAGCTCGCGGGCGAGAGCCACCCCCCGGTCCGGTCCGCAAACCCCGGCCAGGTCGGCAACCGTGCGGGCCACCCTCGCCGGCGCCTCGTAGATCACGCTGGCCCGCTGCTCGCTCGCGAGGGCGGCCAGCCGGGCCGAGCGCTCCCGCCCCGACCGGGGGAGGAACCCCTCGAAGCACCACCGCTCGGCGCCGAGCCCCGATAGCACCACTGCCACGACCGCAGCGCTCGGCCCGGGCACCACGGTGACGGGGATCCCCGCGTCGAGCGCAGCTCGCAGCACCCGCCCCCCCGGGTCCGACACCCCGGGCATCCCGGCGTCGGTCACCACGGCGACCCGGCCACCCGCAGCGGCTGCGGCGACGGCGAGCGCTGCGCCGGCAGCCTCCCGGTGCGCCTCGATGCCGACGAGGTCGGGGGTCGGGATGCCGGCGGCGGAGAGCAACGCCCGGGTCCGCCGGGTGTCCTCGCAGCAGATGACGTCGGCTGCGGCGAGCGCGCCGGCAGCGCGCGGCGAGAGGTCCCCCAGGTTGCCGATCGGGGTCCCGACGATCGCCACCGTCCCAGGGGGGAAAGAGGGGTCCCGAACCTGGTCGGGCCCGCCGTCCCCCGAGGCCGGCGACACAGTGGGGCCACCGGACCGGCGGGTCCTCCGGTGGGCAACCGGAGGCTCAGTCACCGTGCACGGTGAGCCGGTCGCCGACGGCGAGCCGCCAGCGCTCGAAGGCCCCACCGCTGGCCACGATCACTAGCGGCGGACCGAGCCCGGCCACGATGGGGCGCAGGCGCCCGAGATGGACCAGCCGGCACACCTCGACCTCTCCGGAAGGCGTAGGACGGCACCAGGCCACGTCGAGAGCGACGAAGAGCGGAGCCACGACGAGGCGCGGTCGCTCGAGGAGCGCAGCGGCACCGGTCTGCGGGTCGGGACGCCGCCGCGACCGCTCGAGCGAGGCGAGAACCTCGTCGCCGCGGGTCAACCACGCCACCCTCGCAGGGTACCGACACGGGCCCGTACCGACGCGCCCGTCCGCCGCCGGCCCGTCCGCGCGCCGCTGGCTCGCCCGGCACCCGCCGGCACACCGGCACACCCGGCACCCCACCGGCACACCTGGCACCCGCTGGCGACCCGACACCCGCCGGCACACCTGGCACCGCCGGCGACCCGACACCCGCCGGCACACCTGGCACCCGCCGGCACACCTGGCACACCCGGCGACCCGGCACCACCGTCCGGGGCTAGGCTCAGAAGGATGTCGAAGCGCACCGCCAAGGCCCGCAAGCGGGCGAAGACCAACAAGGCCAACCACGGTCGCAAGCCCAACCGCGGCCGGGGCTGACCCGAGCGGCCCGGGCTGACCCGAGCGGCCGAACGGCGCCCCGTTCTCGGTGAACTTGGTGGCCCGGGGCGATCTCGGTGAGCGTCCGCGGCAGAAACAGCGCGCTAGCGCACCGAGCTCACCGGATCGCGCCGAGATCACCGAGTTACCCGGATCGCCCGACCGGGCTCGGCCCAGCAGCGCCAAGACCCCGCCGCAGCCGGGCCGCCTGGTCGGGTTCCGCCGGCGGCGCCGGGCCGCTTCTTCGGGCTCCGCCGCAGGAGCCGGGCCAGCTCGTCGGGCTCCTCGGCCGGCGCTTGGCCAGCTCGTTCAGTCGCCGGGGACCAGGGAGGCGAGGCCGGCTGCTCGGGCGAGGGCCCGCAGGTCTCCCACCGGCCGGGCGCCGAGGTGGCCCACGACCTCGGCGGCGGCCACCGAGCCGAGCCGCGCCGCCTCCAGCGGGGTCGCCCCACCGAGGTGTGCGCGGAGGTAGCCAGCAGCGAACAGGTCGCCGGCACCGGTGGTGTCGACTACCTCTGCGTCCACTGCGGGCACC
>JAKARG010000254.1 GCA_021819345.1 Actinomycetes bacterium
GGCTGCTGCCTCGGCGACGCCGGTGGCGTGCTCCCAGAGGGCGAACTGGATCACGCCCAAGATGAGCAGCAACAGCAGTGGGGTGGCGATGACCAGCTCGGCTGCCACCGCGCCGGCCTCGTCGCGTAAGTGTGCAGGATGCCAACGTCGCCGGCGTTGCCATCGCTCACAGCGATCGCGGCGTGGATCTCCTCGGAGTCGACGATGATCGTCGTGGTAGTGACCGCGGTGGTGATCGTGGTGGTGGTGGTGGTTGTAGGGATTCCATGAACGTGTCGGTCTTGGCAGGCTTCTTGTCGGCCCGGTCCAGGGAGAACATCGTTCGGCTCCCTTCTCCCTCGTGGTCGAAAGACCATCAACTTGTCGGTTTCCTCGGTCATGGTCGGGACTGCTCATCTGGCCGACGTGAGTCGTTCGCGGTCGTGTTCCGGCGGGTTTGGCTCTGGAGAAAGTCGCAAAGAGGCTGGTCAATTCCATGATCTGCATCCACGCGCGGGTGCTCGGGTCGGGCGGGAGGGGACAGGAAGCGGGTCGCAACCGACACGAATCCAGCCGAAACCGACACGCCACCGACAAGAAGACGGCCCAACCGACATGAATCTTGCCTCCCTACAGTGGTGTAGGGAGTCGGTGAACATGGCGAATGGGCCACCTTGTTGGCGAAGCCGTCCTGGGAAAACGGCGGCCGC
Organism: Actinomycetes bacterium; assembly: GCA_021819345.1. Lineage (GTDB taxonomy): Bacteria > Actinomycetota > Acidimicrobiia > Acidimicrobiales > Palsa-688 > JAKAQB01. The sequence goes on from JAKARG010000254.1 coordinate 690, forward strand.
TTCTTGCGTTCCGGTTGGGGCTCGTTGTTGCTGGGGCATCGAAGTTGGCGCTTTCTTCGGTCATGGTCGGAACGTGTCATGTCGGTGGTGTCGGACCAGAGCGGTGGCGTGCTTGTCGGCGCGGCCGCTCAGTGAGCCGCGAATCTGCTGGTAGAGGCCTGCGATCGGCGGTGTGATGATGCGCCGGGGTGCGCAGCGGCTGGCGTGTGGCCGGCTTCATTCGCCATCTCGCCAGCCCGTTCGCCACACGTTCGCCAAGTAGACGGCCCATTCGCCATCTTTCCGGCCTCCCTACAAGTGGTCCACGGTGTCGGGCTCAGGGGCCGGTGGAGATCGAATTGGCCTTGGCCACGACCTTGGCCACGATGATCCCGACCGCGGTGAGCGCCAGGGCGGCGAGCAGGGCGGTGACGATCACCGTCTCGGTGGAGTAGCCGGCGTCGGGCTCGGCGCGAAGCGCCTGGAAGCGGGCGAAGAGCACCTGCATGAGGTTCTTGATGACGGTCAGTTCGGGGAACACGGCATGGGCCTTCTTTCTTTCTGCTCGGTGGTGGACGGGATCTCAGATCGAGGTGAGGACCCTTTCGACGGCAGGGAAGCCGATGAAGAACAAGAAGCCGGCGAAGAGCAGCACGACCGGCAGGCTCATCCGCTCCGAGGCGGCTTGGTCTGCGGTCTCAGCTTCGGCGAGCTGGTGGGTGCGAAGCGACGTGGCCTTGGCGGCGAGGCTGGCGCGGACCTTCGCCCCTTCGGTGCCGGCCAGGGCGACCGACGCGGCGAGCTCGGACAACTCGTCGACGCCGAGCTCGGTCCCGAGGCGTCCCAAGGCGGCCCAGGGGGCCTCCCGGGCGAGGCGGGCCTGGTCGAGGGCCCGGCGTAGGTAGGCGAACGGCCATCCCGCCCCGACGCTCGCCGCGTCGGCGAGCGCGCTCTCGACCCCGCCGCCGCCGGCCAGGGCGACGACGACGAGGTCCAAGAAGCTGGACAGCGCGTAGCGAAAGTCCCGGCGGCGCCGGGCCGCGTCGGTGTGGATGCCGAGGTCTGGCACGACGAAGCCGACGACGGCGAGCACGATTGCCCCCCACAGCGGCAGGGCGAGCGGCAGCGATGCCCCGCCGAGGGCAAGCAAGGCGCTCATCGCCGGGGCGACGAGCAGGCCGAGAAGGCCCAGGGTGACCTTCTCGGCGAGGTGGCGCTGGGGGCTGCGGTCGAGGATGGCGAGGTCCTGGCGGACCCGGGCGGGGACGAGCCAGCCTGCTCCGGCCCGGGCGAGTAGGTCGGCGAGCGGGCGGCCGAGCCGGGCTGCCACACCGCCCTCGGCACCGGGGCCGAGCACCGGAGCAGGGTCGGGCAGCCGTCGGAGGTGGGCGAGGGCATCGGCGAGCGACGCCCGGGGCGGGTAGAGCCCTCGCACCACCAGCCACAGCCCGAGCCCGGTGCCAGCGCCCAAGGCGAGCGCGGTGATCACGGCGCTGCTCCCGTGGTGCTCTCGGGAATCCCAGACCCGTCGCGTCGTACCAAGAAGCGCTCAGGGGCGGTGGGACGGGTCATGCGAGACAGCCAGACGAACGCGCCGGCGAACATGGCGCCCACGAGGAGCAGCACCAGCTGGCCGAGGGCGCTTGAGTAGGGGGCGAGGTAGCCGCGGTTGAGCACCACGAGCCCCAAGGCGAGGCCGACGGTCACCCCGACCACGACCTTGACCGACGTGCGCGATCGGGCTCGGCCCGCCTCGACCCGCAGGCGCATGGTGGCCTGGTCTCGGGCGGCTTGGGCGAGGGAGCCGAGCAGCTCGCCGAGCCGGGATGCCTGGTGCTCCGCCGCGAGCACCAGCGCGGCGACGACGAGGTCCAGGGTCGGGTCGCCCATCTCGTCGGCGAAGCCCCGCAGTGCTGGGGCGAGCCGCTCGCCGTCGAGGCGGACCGCCAAGGTGGCGACCTCGGCCCGGATCGCAAGGGGTGCGACGGCTGCGGTGGCGACGATCGCCTGCTCCAGGCCGGCCGCGCCGGCCATCGTGTCACGCAGCATCTCCGCCCAGGCGGCAACCGCCTCGATGCGGGCCAGCTGCTCGCCCCGGCCCTTGGTGCCCCCCAGCAGCCCCGGGAGCCCCCACCCGGCCAGCCCGGCCAACAGCGCGCCCACCGGCCAGCCCGTCACGGCACCGACGAGCACTGCGGCGCCGGCGGCGAGGCCGAGGCGCAGCGTCGCCCGTTCTGCCCGCGGGCGTAGAGGGTCTCGTCGAGGTCGAGGGAAGCTGACACCGCGCCACCCCGCCCAGGCGAGCACCACGCCGAGGCCGACGCCTGCCCCGAGGAGCCCGGCCAGCGCGGTCACTGCTCCCACCACCCCTCCGCCCGCTCCAACAGGCCGGCATCGAAGCCGACCGCCACGAGCTGGTCGAGGGTGTCGTTGCGAAGCGGGGCACCCGGCACCGCCCGACCGGCGTGGTCGGGGCGAAACACCTCGTTCGAGGTGACCATCGGGCCTTCTGCTCCGGTCACCTCCCGGATCGAGGAGACCACCCGGCGCTCGCCGTCGCGGGCGAGGTGGATCACGAAGTGCACAGCGTTCGCGACGAGCAGGTTCGTCGCCTCCAACGGCAGGCGTTCGGGGGCTTGGATGGCGTAGGTGGCGAGCTTGGAGAACGCGCCCCGCGACGACGAGGCGTGCAGGGTGGCCATCGACCCGTCGGTGCCTTGGCTCATGGCGTTCAACAAGGCGAGGACCTCATCGCCTCGGGCCTCGCCGACGATCACCCGGTCCGGTGACATGCGAAGCGCCCAGCGCACCAGCTCAGCCAGGCTGACCCCGCCCTGGCCTTCGAGGTTCGCCTCCCTCGCTTCCAAGGCGATGCAGTCCGGATGGAGGTCGGGGTAGCGATCGAGGCCGAGCTCCAAGGAGTCCTCGATGGTGACGAGGCGCTCGGACGGCGGGATGTCGGCCGCCATGGCACGGAGAAGCGTGGTCTTGCCCGCCCCGGTCCCCCCGCAGATGACACAGGACTTCTTGGCCGCCATCAGCGCCCGCAGCAGCTCGCGCACGGTGAGGTCGACGGTGCCGGTGGCGATCAGGTCGTCGAGGGTGACTTTCAGGTAGCGGTGGCGGCGGATCGACACGCACGGCCGGGCCGCGACGGCCATCAACGCGAACAGCCGGGACCCGTCAGGCAGCTGCAGCGAGATCCGGGGCGATCCCCGGTCGAAGCGCCGCTCGCCGATCCCGACCCGGGCCGCCGCGGTGCGCAGCATCTCCTCCAGCTCGGCGTCGGAGGAGGCGATCGGCTCTACCTGCTCCCGGCGGCCATCCGCGTAGCGGACCCACACCACGTCGCAGCCGTTGGCGTTGATGTTCTCGATCCCCGGGTCGTCCAGCAGGCGCTGCAGGCGGTTCAGTCGGAACAGGGCGTCGAAGACTGCTCGGGCGAGTCGGTCCTCGTCGTCTGCGGCCATGACCGCCTCCCCGGCACCGAGCGCGTGGTGGGCCCGGCGCTCCAAGGCCTCTGCGATCAGCTGGCGGCCGAGCGCCTGCTCGTCGGCCGGACCGAGCGGCGCCTGGCTGGCGGCCTGGCGGGCCCGGGTCGCTTCGGTCAGCGCGGCGAGCACCTCGGCCCGCAGTCCCTCGACCTGGTCGGTTTGGCGGGCACCGGGCTGGTGCCCCGAGGGCTCCGTGGCCTCGCCGTCGGCGGCGAAGGACCCCATCGTCAGGTGATCGGCGGTCACAGGGGCGCCTCCCCACTCGACGCGCTCCCATTCCGGCTTACGCCACTCCCGGTTCGGAGGGCCGCTGTTATCCGCGGCGGGCGCAGTAGTCGGGTTCGGATCCCCCCGCCCGGTGGCGCCGGTTCTTCGGCGGTGGCCGACGGCGTCGGCTGAAGGGCTCCGTCGCCGGCGAGGTTCTCGGCCAGGCTGCGCGCGGCGCGCACCAGCGGCGACAGGCGCAGCCGGCGATCCGACGCTGGGAGCGCGGTCAGCAGTTCTGCGCCCTGTGGGTCCCATGGCAGGCGCCCGAGCACCTCCACCCCGAGTGCCTCGGCGACCTCGCCGTCAGGGTAGGGGCCGTCTCCCACCGACACCAGCCCCAGACGGCCGGCTTCCACAAGTGCGTCGTTGGTTCCCCGGTGTTCGAAGAAGCTGCGGTGTTCGAGGACGCTGGCAAGGCCATGTAGGTCGGCCAGCCGTGGCCGGACGCTCAACACGACTCGCCCGGCGAGCGCCGCGCCGCCAGGCAACGACGCCTGAGGGTCGAGCCGGCCGGCGTCGACCAGCACGTCGGCGTCCAGGTCGCCGAGGCGACCGACGAGCGCGGTGAGCAGAGCTGCGGCGCTGCGGGCCTGCTCGGGGTATGGCGGTGCGGCGAGCACCGCTGCGCCGCCGGGCAGGTGCTGGCAGTGCGCCCAGATCGCCTCGGGGTCGCTGCTGCGCCGTGCGGCGGCGGCGAGCGACACCAGGCTCGGCTCCGCCGCCCACCCCGACGCTGCCGCCAAGGTGCCCCCCGCAGGGTCGAGCTCAACGAGGAGCACCGG
>JAKARG010000255.1 GCA_021819345.1 Actinomycetes bacterium
CCACCGAGGTGACGAATGAACAAGCACTCATCGAAGAGGCTCGGCGGCGTCAACGGCGACGTCGCCGATGGATCTCGGCCATCGTCGCTGTCGCGCTCGTCGGTACGGGCCTTGGTCTCGGGATCAGTTTCGATACCCGAAGCCCGGCGACCGCCAAGGCCCGCTCCCGCAGCCTTCCGTCGTCGGCGTCATCGCCGGCCTCGTCGCCTGTCGGCTTGAACCGTCCCCAGGCCCTCGCCATCGCACCAGACGGCGATCTTCTCATCGCCAACCAAGGGACCAACCAGATCATCGCTCGAACGCCCAAAGGCACGCTCACGGTGGAGGCGGGGAACGGCACGGCTGGCTACGGCGGCAATGGTGGATCGGCGATCGACGCCGAGCTGGACGACCCGGCCGGCATGGCAGTGGGGACCAACGGCACGATCTACGTGGCCGACACCGCCAACAACCGTGTCCGTGCCATCTCGCCGTCAGGGACCATCACGACCGTGGCGGGCAACGGTCGCCTCAGCTTCAGGGAGCTCGGAGGGCCTGCCACCGACGTCTCGGTGCCCCAGCCCGTCGCGCTCGCACTCGGCAGCAAAGGTGAGCTCTACGTCGCTGACGACGCCGGCATCCAGATCGTCTCGCCAAACGGTGTCCTCAGCACCCTGGTACATGCAGGAGCGGGAGCTCTGACCATCGACGGCACTCCCACGGCCTTCTCGCCAGATGCCATCGCGCTCGGCACGAACGGATACCTCTACGTCGCAGACTTCTCGCCCAAGCTTCTCGTAGAGCTCACGCCAAAGGGAAACGTCATAGACAGCTGGCCGATCTACGTCACCACGGCCGGCCTCGCCACCACCGGGGATGGCTCGATCGTCGTGGGCAACTATGCCAACTTCACCGTCGACCGGATCACCAACGGTCAGCTCACCGTCGTGACCGCCTTCACGCGCAACTCGCTTGCTGGCCTCGCTGGTGCCTTCAGGCCATCGGGCGTGGCAGTGACGAGCACCGGAAAGGTGTACGTGGACACCGACGGCGTGAACGGCGGCACCAACACGCCGGCGATCGCGACAATCGGCGCCACCGGGCAGCCCCACCTACTGATCGCCCGGGAAGGCACCGGCCGCTGAGCAACGAGCACATTTCCACGGGGCGGCTGGCTGGCCCACCCGTGGATCACACCGACCGCAGAACCGCGGCAAGGCGCGCCGGCAACTGAACCGGGCTCCAAGAGCGACGACCAGGCTGGGTCGCCATCGTCTGTGCGTCGAGCCGGTCCCGACAGCGCTCCCGGCAAGGTGGAACCGGGCAGGACGCGTGCGCATCTCGGTGGTGTTCGCCGGAAGCCGTATCTACGCTGTACGATACTACTGCTTGCGTAGCTACGTAGCAAGTAGTATTATGTGAGTCATGGCCGACGAAGACCGATTGAACCTCGCTGGGCCACCACTGTTCGTCCTCGTGAGCCTGGCGACCGGGCCCAAGCACGGCCACGCCCTGATGAAGGACATCGCCACCTTCACCGGGGTCCGACTTGGCCCTGGGACGCTGTACGGCGCGATCAGCCGCCTCGAAGAACGCGGTCACATCGCGGCGCTCCCCGCAGACGAACGCCGACGCCCCTACGAGATCACGCCGAGCGGCGCAGCGGTGCTGGAGGCCTCCATCGCCAACCTCCGGCGAGTCGTCGACGAAGGCGTGTCCCGGCTGGGCGTGATGAACCGGCCAAAGCGAACCCTTCGGCCCGAGCTTCGAGGAGAACCAGCGTGACCTGGGGCAACCATCCGAGGCGCTTCCTGCACGCGTACCCCCGCGCTTGGCGTGACCGCTACGGCGCCGAGCTCCATGCACTCATCGACGACCTCGACGACGAGGGCGACCTGCGGCTCTCCGATCGCATCGACATCGCCCGAAAGGGCCTGGCCATGCGGCACCACCACATGAATCGGCGCTCGCTCTACAAGGTGCTGGGGCCTGTGGTAGCCGCAGGGTCTGTGCTCGTCGGGCTGGCATGGGCAGGAACCTTCGCACCGGCACAGACAGCACTCGGTCCGCGCGTTCGTGGAACCGTCATCGTGCTGCATGCCCACACCGCCACCGTCGTCCCAACAGGAGCCAGGAAAGCGATCCTGTTTTGCACGGCGGCGCCGATAACCGGGCAGGTCACCACGTGCAAGGCGCTGTCTCCACGCAGCGCAGATCAGAAGGCAACGGTGCGCTCGGTCACGGTCGGAGTCCGCCCATTCCCACAGGCGTCTCATACCGCAGCAGCAGCCGATCAGTAGCGGTCGTGGCGTCACGCGCTTTCGTCACCAGAGCGACAGGCAACCGGACGATTACGTGGCTTCGAACTGCCTGGTGGATCCCCGGCATCGCCGTCACCGGCTGGTTCTCCTGGGCCTACCTCCACCTCCGGCCGAGCACGGTGGTCAGCTCCTCTGCCCACCCTGGGGCCACCTACGGTGTGTGGTCCTGGGGGCATCTCGCATACTCCGACGCCATCTCGCTCTACTACGCGTTCCACCTGGGGAACCACGCCCTGCCGTACTTCGATACCCGAATCGAGTACCCGGTGCTCACCGGGCTTTTCATGTGGTTGGCCGCCTGGGCCCCGGGTGTCCAGGGGTACTTCTTGGCCAGCAGCCTCGGCCTTCTCGCCTGCGCACTCGCAACGACGTACCTGCTCTTCCGACTCGACCGCCGCTTCGGGTGGGCCTTCGCGCTCTGTCCGCTGCTCCTCGTCTACGGACTGCTCAACTGGGATCTCTTGGCGATCTTGTTCATGGCCGCCGGCTGGTCACAGTTCCGAGCGCAACGCTACGCATGGGCAGGAGCCCTGCTGTCGCTCGGGGTATGGGCGAAGTTCTTCCCCGTCGTCCTCTTCTTCTACTGCGTGGTCTCCCTGCTGGGCGATCCCCGTGATCGAGCTGGCGCCCGGCAGATGGGGGTGTGGGCCGGCGTGGTCACGCTCGTGGTCAACGCACCCTTCGCCGTGGGCAACGTCGGGAACTGGGACCACTTCTTCGTCTTCAACGCCCGCCGGGGTGGGGGTGGCGGGATCCTCTACGAGCTTCACCTCGCATCGGCGCTCTCGATCCCTGGCGTCGATGTCGTGAGCGGCGTGCTCGTCGTGGTCGCTGTCGTCGTGCTCATACCCCGGGTCCTGCGTGGAGGCGCGTCGATGGCCGCGGCCGCAGTCGCCTTCGCCGTGCTGCTTCTCGTGAACAAGGTGTACTCGCCCCAGTACATGCTGTGGCTCTTCGTCTTCGGCATCCTTGCAGAGTGGCCGGTCTGGAGCCTCGTGCTCATGAGCGTGGCCGGGCTCGTCGACTACGCAGACGCGATGACGGCCCTGTACCTCTCGCACACCCACAGCCCGGCATTCTCCTGGTTCTTCCACGTGCTCTATCCGTGGAACACCATGCTTCGATACTGTTCGATCGCGCTCGCGCTGTGCGGCGGCCTCGTGCAGCGCCACCGAGCAACGCGTATGCGCGGTGATCGAGAGCGCCGGTCGCTGCGCGCTCACGTAGTGCTCGCGCACGTCGAACCCGAGATGCTCCTCCGATCAGACGACGGGTCGACAGCAGCATCAAATGACACTGAGATGCACCCACGGGTGCTTCGCTCCCTATCCCGCCGGAGGCTCGCAGCACCCAAAAGAGCACTGGCACCATGACGCACCAAGGCCCGACGACAGTTCCCCCTTCACAGGTGCGCTGCTTTGGACGCGCCGGCCACGGGGTCGACCCAGTGCCAGGCCTGGCCGGCGATCACGACATCGAAGACCCGCCCCGCTGGGTCCCAGTCCTCGAACTTGGCAATCTCGACCTCGAGACCGCTGTCACGAGCGACGCGGGCCATCTGCTCGTCGGGTTCGACTCCGAGCACCTGGCAGCCGCGTTGGTGGAAACCCCGAGCGGAGATCCCGGTACCGGTCCCGACGTCGAGGACGCGCCGTCCGGGGCTGGCGGCGAGGATGGCGTCGACCATGGCGTCCGGGTAGCCCGGCCGGGCCCGCTCGTAGCGTTGCGCGTCGGTGCCGAAGGACTCGGCGATCTCTCTCACCCGGTATGGCTCGCTTGGCATGGGCCGGCCGCTCTGCGGCGGTAAAGTGACCATGCGCCCACTCTAGTGGGCAGGCGCCCACTATTGCCAGGCTGAGGAGGTGACGAGCCGTGCCCACCGGAGTCCACCTGGGCGACGCCCGAGGGCTGATGTTCGAGGCCGCGGAGCGGGTCTTGGGCCGAGACGGGGTGAGCGGTTTGACCAGCCGAGCGGTGACCACCGAGGCGGGTGTCGCAAAAGGCGTGCTCCATCGCCACTTCGCAGACTTCGACGCGTTCGTTGCCGAGCTGCTCCTCGATCGCGTCGGCCAGCTCGAGGAGCGGGCCAACCGGCTACGAGACCTCGCCGGCGACGGCAGCATCGTCGCCAACCTGACCGGAGCCATGGCCTCTCTCTTCAGCCCCCTGGTCGTTGCCGAGGTGGCACTCGTCGTCACCGGCGACAGGCTGCGCGGCCGCCTGCGCGACGCCGGAGCGCCCCGCCTGCCCCTCCTTTCAGCAGCGACCGCGCTGGTCGACTCCTACCTGAGCGCCGAACAGGACCTCGGCCGCATCGACCGTGCCGCCGACATCGCCGCGCTGTCGGCCACGCTTATCGGCGCGGTGCACCTCCTCTTTACCGACCACGAGCCGGGTTCCCCTGACGCCCGACGCCTCCAGAAGGCCGTCGAGACCGTGATCAGTGGTGTCATCACAACCGACCGGCAGATCACAGGCCGGCCCCCGCGCTCGGCCCACCCGAGTGCATAGCCGGTCAACGCCTCACCCGGACTGTCGCCCACCACCCCGGTAGGGGATCGGGCTCCGGCCTCGGTTCGGAGCCTCCTGCGGGACCGGGGCGGACGCTCGTAAATCTGGCTCGACACCTGGTCGCCGTAAATCTATCTTTACAGGCGTGGCGCCACCGGTCTTCGCTGACCTTGTCGACGTGGAGCGTGAGGTGCTGGCGCTCATGTTGGTGGAGAACGCCGAGCTGGTGGCCGCAGGGCTGCGGGGTTCGCAGGGCCGGGACGCCGACGCGGTGCTGGCGTCGCTGGGCGGAACGCACCGGCTGGGGATCCTGCTCGACGACATCGTGCGGACCCTCGCGGTCGAGCCCCGGGCGCGGGCTGCACC
>JAKARG010000256.1 GCA_021819345.1 Actinomycetes bacterium
CGTCTGGGAGGTGGCCGCGGACCTCCTCGTCGACAAGCCCGAGCCGATCCCCTACGAGAAGGGGTCGTGGGGGCCGAAGGAGGCCGGGGAGCTCGCGGGCGCCGACGGTTGGGTGCTCGAGCAGAGGTAGTTCCCGGGTGGTCGGGCTCTCCTCGGGGACGCCGTGGCCGTGGTGGGACCGCCTCGGCTGGGAGAGAGCTGCCGGCCGCGCCACCCCGGGGGTCGGTGGCTCAGCTGCCGGCCGCGCCACCCCGGCGGTCGGAGACGACCCACGCCCCGAGCCCCGCTACGGCGGAGGCGGCGGCCACCGCCGGCCAGGTGCCGAGCTTGCGAGCGAGGGGATGCGGGCCCCCGACGGCAGCTACGTAGAGCCCGAGCAGACCGACGGTTGCCCCGGGGCCGGCGCTGCGCTTCCAGCGCCTCGCGCACCAGGCGGCAGCGGGGACGAGGACCAGCAAGCCGCTCGAGCGGGTCCTCGCCCGGCGGGCGAGGAGGAAGCCGCCGAGGATCGAGCCGGCGGCGACAGGTGCAGTCGACAGTCGCTTCATGGCCGCAAGCTACCTGCGCTGCCAGCTGCTGGCGCCAGTTGCTAGTCGACGATCGCCTGGTAGACGAGGGCTGCCAGCTCCGGGCGGATCGGGTGGGTGCTCGACGGCATCAGCTGGGTGAAGAACGACACGGTCAGCTCCTCGGCGGGGTCGACCCAGAACGTGGTGCTCGCTGCGCCGCCCCAGCCGTACTCGCCAACCGACCCGAGCCCCTTGGTCGCAGCGAGGTCGGTGGTCACCGAGAAGCCGAGGCCGAAGCCGATGCCGTCGTAGCTGGTCTCGGCGAACAGCTTGTGGCCGAAGTGCTCGAGGTCCACCCCTCCGGGCAGGTGGTTGGTGGTCATGAACGCCACGCTGCGGGGCCCGAGCAGCCGCACGCCGTCGAGCTCGCCGCCGCGCAGCAGCATCTGGGTGAAGCGGTGGTAGTCCCCTGCGGAGCCGATCAGGCCTCCACCCCCGGAGAGCACCGGGCGCGGGGAGAGCGCCGCCGAGCCGTCGAGCGGGGTGGCGAGGCCGCTGCGGGGGTGGGCGCTGTAGAGCGCCGCCAGGCGGGCCGAGCGCTCCCGGTCCACCCAGAACGCGGTGTCGGACATGCCGAGAGGACCGAGGATCCGGGTCTGGAGGTGCTCGTCGAGGGGTTGTCCGGACACCACCTCGACCAGCCGGCCGAGGACGTCGGTCGCCACCGAGTAGGCCCAGGCGCTGCCGGGGTCGAACAGCAGCGGCAGGGAGGCCCACCGGTCGACGCAGGCCTCCAGGTCCATGCCCTCCGGGTGGCCCCACTCGAAGCCGGCCTGGCGGTACATGGCATCCACCGGGTGGACGTGGTGGAAGCCGTAGGTGAGCCCTGCGGTGTGGGTGAGGAGGTGCCAGATGCGGATCGGCTCGCTCGCCGGGCGGGTGACCGGCTTGGCCGGGGGGCCGGCGAGGTAGACCTGCGGCTCGGCGAGCGAAGGTATCCACCGCCCGACGGGGTCGCGCAGGTCGAAGGCCCCTTGCTCGTGGAGCATCATCACTGCGACGGAGGTGATCGGCTTGGTCATCGAGTACCAGCGCCACAGAGTGTCCGCCTCGACCGGGGTGCCGGCCTCCTGGTCGCGCTGGCCTCGCTGCGCCACGTAGGCGACCTGTCCCCGACGGGCGACCGAGGCGAGCCAGCCGGCCAGGCGCCCGTCGTCGACGTAACGCGAGAAGTGGCGCTCGATGCGGGCGAGCCGCTCGCCCGACAGCCCCACCTTCTCCGGGTCGGTCTCGACTTGGAGCACGCTCATGATGCCTCCTCGGTGGTGCTCGACTGCCGCAATGTACTCCCGTTGGCTGTTCGGCCTGTTCGGCCTACCGGGCTGCTCGGGCCACCGGAGCCCACGCTCAGTTGGGCGCGAGGCGCGGCTCGATGCGGGTGACCCGGATCGGCCGGGACCAGGTGAGCACGGTGTACGCGCCCTGGTCGACGTCGTAGACGTGCGCCGGCGGTCCCCAGGTCCTCTCCGCGCTGGTCGCGTTCACCCCCCCGAACCCCCCCGACCCCTCGAAGACGAGGAACTGGAAGGAGACCCCGTCGAACCAGGCGTGGACGTCGCCCTTGTCGTAGCCCTCCAGGACGTCGTGGGGACCCGCGACCACCGGCCGGACGACGATCGCTCCCCTGGTGTCGACGGTGGTGATCGCCGAGGACCAGTAGTCGCCGACCCCCGATCGCAGGTGGTGGCCGGCAAGGAACGCGGTGAGCGCCGTCTCGGGGTTCGGAGGTGCCGGGTTGGCGAGCTGTAGGCCGGCGCCGGCGAGGGCCGTGGCAACCGCCACCGCGCCGACCGCCACTGCGGCGACCATCACTGGGCTGCGCCGCCAGGCCGAGGCGCGGGGAGCGGCCCACCAGCGCGAGACCATCCGGGCGGCGACGACGGTCGAGAAGACCACCGTGGCGGTCAGGAAGCGGAAGTAGGACGGGCTCTGGGTGAGCGCGAGCAGGACGTAGGTCGAGGCCGAGCCGAAGGCGGCGATGACGAGCACGTCGTCGAGCCGCCACGCTTCGCTCCCAGCCGGCTCCGGCCGTCCCGGACCCCCGTCGGAGGCTCGCCGGTCGCCGCCCGGGGAGGTGGTGAGCAGGTGCCGGGCGCCGCCGCCCCGGCTGCGCAGCCTGTCGCCGGCGGGGGTGCTGCCGGCGGGGCCCGCGTCCTGTGGCACCCGCCCGGCGACGGCGCCGTAGGCGAGCGACCACAGCGCCCAGACGAAGCCGGCGAAGACCACCAACAGCCCGACCAGGTGGAAGACCCGCACCACCGTCCCGACCCCTCCCGGGCCGAGGCCGTGCACGTGGCGTACACCGAACAGGCCGGGGATCCCGAGCGTGAGGGCCTCGTGGAGGTTCTGCAGCGCCTGGCTCACCCCGGCGTGCGGGTTGGTCGGGCCGAGGAGGAACGCCCCGGCCGCCGCTGCGACCACCCGCACGACGTAGGCGAGGACCGTCGCAGCGGCCGCTGCGGCGAGCGGCGCCGCCCCGGCCCGGGCCGAGCGCCGGCGCAGCATGGCCACCAGCCCGCCCAGGGCGATCGGGAGGGTGGCGTAGGCGAGGGTCATCAGGTCCCCGAGCATCCCGATGCCGAGCAGCACCACGGCCGCCACCCAGCCTGGGCCGAAGCGTCCCCTCCGTAGGGCCACGAAGGCGAGCAGGGCGCAGAGGATCGTGGTCTGGTGCCAGGGGTTGGCGAGGAGCTGGGTGGCGAGGGCGTGGCCGGGAAGGGCGAGGACCACGACCACGAGCGCCCCGCCGACCCAGGCGGCCGGCCCCCGGAGGCCCCGGCGGGCGAGGAGCACGCCGAGCACCACCACCGAGGTGACCACCGCAGCCGGCACCGCGAGCAGCAGGAAGCGATGGGCGCCGGTCACCGCCATCACCAGGGCGAACAGGGTGGCGTCGAGGGTCCACCACGAGTCGAGCGACAGCCACCAGCCGTGGAGGAGCAGGTTGCCGTGCAGCAGCGAGTCGGCCTCCAGCACCACCGTTGCAGCGTCGGAGTTGACCAGGGAGGCGTTGACGTGCTGGGTGAGGGCCCACAGCCAGGCGAAGAGCGCCACCGCGGCTCCTGCGCCGGCCAGCCAGGCGAGAGGCCCGCTCGAGCGGTCGTCCCCCTGCCGCCGCGAGGACCACTGTGGGCGCGGGGACCGCTGGCTGGCTGCGCGCCGGTCCTCGTCCCCGGGGTCGCCCGCTGCGGGCCCCCCCTCGGCGTGGTCGGTGCCGAGCTTCAGTGGCGGTCGCAAGATCGTCCCGGCCCTGGCACGGGGGAGAGGTTAGTGACCTCCTCTCGGGCTAGGCGGTGCGGGTCGCCGCCACCGCTCCCAGGCCGAGCTCGGCGACGCTCAGCTCGCGCATCTCGACCTTGCGGACCTTGCCGGTAACGGTCATCGGGAAGGCGTCGACCACCTTCACGTAACGGGGGATCTTGTGGTGCGCGATCCGGCCCCGGAAGTGCTCCGAGAGGTCGGCGGCGGTGAGCGGCGGCCGGCCGCTGCGCATCCGGACCCAGGCCATCAGCTCCTCGCCGTAGCGCTCGTCGGGCACCCCGATCACGGCGACGTCCTCGATGTCGGGGTGCCCGTAGAGGAGCTCCTCGACCTCCCTCGGGTAGATGTTCTCCCCGCCACGGATCACCAGGTCCTTGATCCGCCCTACGACGTTGACGTATCCGTCGTCGCGCATCACCCCGAGGTCGCCGGTGTGCATCCAGCCGGCAGCGTCGATCGCCTCTGCCGTGCGCTCCGGCTCCTCCCAGTAGCCGAGCATCACCGAGTAGCCGCGGGTGCAGATCTCGCCGGGGGTGCCGGGGGCCACCACGACGCCGGTGGAGGGCTCGACGATCTTCACCTCGAGGTGGGGGAGCGGGCGGCCGACGGTGGCGGTGCGCGCCTCGAGGTCGTCGTCGGTACGGGTCTGGGTGGAGACCGGGGAGGTCTCGGTCATCCCGTAGGAGATGGCCACGCCACCCATGTGCATCTCGCCGATCACCCGCCTCATCACCTCCACCGGGCAGGGGGAGCCGGCCATGATCCCGGTGCGCAGCGAGGTGAGGTCGTAGGAGCCGAAGTCGGCGAGGGCGAGCTCGGCGATGAACATCGTCGGCACCCCGTAGAGGGCGCTGCAACGCTCGTCCTGCACGGCCCGCAGGGTCGCAGCCGGGTCGAACAGCGGGGCGGGGATCACGATCGTCGCCCCGTGGGAGGTCGCGCCGAGGTTGCCCATCACCATCCCGAAGCAGTGGTAGAAGGGGACCGGCAGGCAGAAGCGGTCCGCCTCGGTGGTGCCGAGCAGCTCGGTGACGAAGTAGCCGTTGTTCAAGATGTTGTGGTGCGAGAGGGTCGCGCCCTTCGGGAAGCCGGTGGTCCCCGAGGTGTACTGGATGTTGATCGGGTCGTCGAAGCCGAGGCCGGCGCCGATCCGGTCGAGCTCTCCCGGCTCGACGCCGGTGCCGTCGGCGACGAGGTGGTCCCAGCTCGGCTCGCCGATGTAGACCACCTCCCGGAGGGCGGGGAGCCCCGGAGCGACCTGCTCCGCCATCGCCCGGTAGTCGCTCGAGCGCACCGCCGTCGCGCTCACCAGGATGGAGAGGCCG
>JAKARG010000257.1 GCA_021819345.1 Actinomycetes bacterium
CCCAGGCCCTCGTGTGGCTGGTCGGCCTCGGGGCCTCCCAGGTCCCGGTCTGCTCGGTTGCCCCGAGCCTGCGCTGGCTGGCGGAGGTAGCCGTGTGGGCCACCAGGCTCGTGGCGGAGGGCCGGATGGTGCCGGTGGTGAGAGGCTCGACGACCCCGACCGGAGGAGGGCGTCACTCGACCGGGCGCCATCGGGTCCGCTGGGTGCCGGCGCTCGTGGACCGCGATCAGGTCGCCAACCTGGCTGCGGTGATGCCCGGCAGCGTCGGGGTGCTCCAGGCGAACCCGCAGCCCGAGGTTCTCCTTCGAGCGGTGATGGCAGCGGTCGTCGACGCCGTCTCGCGCGCCGGGGCGGCACGGCTCGTGGCCCCTGCGGCGATGCCCGAGGCCACCACCCGCGTGGAGGTCTCCGAGGCGATCCTCTCGGGCCTCGACGGCCGGGCCTTCACTGCCTCGACCGAGGTGGCCGGGCGGATCGCCGAGGACTTGAAGCGCTGGGCGGCGCCGGTGACCGCGAGCTCCCGGATCGGGATCGTCGTCACCCTCGACCCACCCGGGGAGGACGGCGGCTGGCTGCTCGGCGTGCAGGTGAGCGGCGTGGACCGCCACCCGCTGTCGGTGGAGCATGCCCTGGTGGTCGCCTCGGGGGCCAAGGTCGCGCAGGTGGAAGCCCAGATGCGCCGGGTGGAGCGCCTGCTGCCGGCGCTGCGTCGTCCCTCCACCCGTCGCGGCCAGGTGGTGCTCGACACCGAGGAGGCCACCGAGCTCATGTTCCACAGCGGGGCGGTGCTCGCTGCGGCCGGCTTCGAGGTCTACCTGCCGGCGGTGTCGCGTCGCCGCCCCCGGCCGCAGCTGCGCCTGGTCGCCGACGCGCTCGGACAAGGCACCCAGGTCGGGGTCAACCAGCTCGCCGCGGTCCGCTGGTCGGTGCTCTTCGACGACCTCGAGCTCGACGCAGCCGGCGTGGCGGCCCTGGCTGCCGAGGCCAAGCCGCTGGTGGAAGTCCGTGGCCGTTGGGTCCACCTCGACCGCGCCGACCTGGTGGCGGCGGCAGCGGCCCTGGCAGAGCGGGCCTCCATCACCGAGCTGACCGGGGCGGGGCTGCTCCGTCAGGCGGTCGGGCTGGAGGGGTCCACCCTCGGCGGCCCGCCCCGCATCGAGGGGACCGGATGGGCGGTGGAGCTGCTCCGCGGCTCCCGCAGCTCGCCCCCGGCGCCGATCCCCCGGCCCGACGGCTTCGTCGGCGAGCTGCGCCACTACCAGGCGGACGCCCTCGGGTGGCTCGCCTTCCTCGACCGGGCCGGGCTCGGCGGCTGCCTCGCGATGGACATGGGGCTCGGGAAGACGCCCACCGTGCTCGCCCACCTCCGCCTCGACCGGGGCAACGGGCCGGTGCTGGTGGTCTGCCCGCCGGCGGTCCTCGGGAACTGGGCGGTGGAGGCCAGGCGCTTCACCCCGTCGCTGCGGGTCGCAGTCCACCACGGCCCGCGACGCCTGGCCGGCGAGGACATCGCCGCGCTGGCCGGGGTGAGCGACGTGGTCCTCACCACCTACGCCACGGCGGTGAGGGACATCGGGACCCTGGAGGGGATCGAGTGGCGACGGGTGGTCGTCGACGAGGCCCAGGCGATCAAGAACCCCGCCAACGAGACCGCCCAGGAGCTGCGCCGCCTGCGGAGCTGGTCGCGCCTCGCCCTCACCGGAACGCCGATAGAGAACGGGCTCGGGGACCTGTGGGCGATCCTCGACTTCGTCAACCCGGGCCTGGTCGGTGGCCGGAGCGCGTTCGTCGAGGCGCTCGGGAGGGTCGTCGCCGGCGACGAGAGCCGCTCGGCGGGGCCCGAGGAAGGCGCGCTCCAGGCGCTGAACGGGCTACTCGTGTTCCGCCGGACCAAGGCGGAGGCGGAGATCGCCGCCGAGCTGCCCGACAAGGTAGACAAGCTCGACCACTGCGGGATGACCGCCGAGCAGGTCGGCTTGTACCAGGCGGTACTCGACAGGCTCCTCTCGGGGGGCCTCGACGACGACGTCAACAAGCGCAAGGGCCAGGTGCTCGCCGCCATCACCGCCTTGAAGCAGATCTGCGACCATCCCGTCGCCTACCTCGGCGACGACGACCTGCCGCTCACCGGCCGCTCCGGGAAGCTGTCGCGCTTGGAGGAGATCCTCGCCGACGTGTTCGCCGCCGGTGAGCGGGCGCTCGTGTTCACCCACTTCGCCAGCTGGGGGGAACGGCTCGCCCGCCATCTCTCGGCGCGGACCGGCCGGCCGATCCACTGCTACCACGGGGGCCTGGCCCGCACGGCTCGCGACCAGATGATCGAGGAGTTCCAGAAGGGCAAGGGCCCGGGCGCGCTGGTGCTGTCGATCAAGGCGGGAGGATCGGGGCTCAACCTGACCGCCGCCAACCACGTGGTGCTCTACGACCGCTGGTGGAACCCTGCGGTGGAGGACCAGGCCCGCGACCGGGCGTGGCGGATCGGTCAGCGCTCCACCGTCGTGGCCCACCGCCTGGTCTGCCCGGGCACCGTCGACGAGCGGGTGGAGGAGATCGTCGCCGGCAAGCGGCGGATCGCGGGGCTGGTCCTCCCGGCGCGCAGCACCCTCGGCGACCTCGACGTCGACCAGCTCCGGGCGGCCCTCGGCCTGGACGCCGACGGGGTGATCGAAGAAGAGCCGAGCGCCGACGGCGAGGACACCGAGGAGGCGGCATGAGCAAGCGTCGCCGCTCCTCGGGCGGGCGGCGGGCTGCCGAGGCGAAGTTCTGGGGGCACCCGCTCGACGGCGAGGCTGGCGCCACGGACGGGCTCGGGCAGACGACGCCGCCTGGCGGCGCGAAGCCGATCCGCCCTACGCCCGAGCCGAGCGCGCTGGTGCGCTCGCTCGGTCCCCCGCCGCTCGCCGTCGACCCGGGCGTTGCCGAGAGGCACCTCGTGGCCGTCTACGAGGAGGCCGTCAAGGCCGCCACGGCGCTCGCTGCGGCCAACGGCCTGCTCGACCTCGGCTCCGACGACCCGAGCGAGCCCTGACCCCCCCAGCTGCCCCCGGCTGGGGCCGGGTTACTTGTAGCGGTAGGTGATGCGGCCCCGGGTGAGGTCGTAGGGGCTGATCTCGACCTGGACCTTGTCGCCGGGGAGCACCCGGATTCGGTTCATGCGCATCTTGCCGGAGTTGTGGGCCAGCACCTCGTGGCCGTTGGCCAGAGCCACCTTGAACGTGGCGTTCTTCAGCGCTTCGCTGACGGTGCCCTCGAGGACTATCGCGTCTTCCTTCTGGTTCGGCAGGGCCGTTCCTCTCTCCACTCGACCGGGCCCGGGGACCCCCTGGGCAGCATGAATCTACCGGTCCGGAGGGGCCTGCCGGTATCGTTAGTCGAACGAAGTAGTTGCGGGAGCGAGGAGGCCGGCGTGGTCGGAGCGAGAGGATCGGGTGGGCGCGACGCGGCGGGGGGCGAAGGCCGGGGTGAGGGCTACAAGTGGGTCGCCCTCACCAACACCACCCTCGGGGTGCTGCTCGCCACCATCGACTCGTCGATCATGCTCATCGCGATGCCCGACATCTTCCGAGGGGTGAAGCTCGACCCCCTGTTGCCGGGCAACAGCTTCTACCTGCTGTGGATGATCCTCGGCTTCCTCATCGTGTCGAGCGTGCTCGTGGTGAGCCTCGGGCGCCTCGGCGACGTGCACGGCCGGGTGAGGATGTACAACCTCGGCTTCGTCGTCTACACCTCGGCCTCTCTCGTGCTCACCGTCGACCCCTTGACCGGCAGGGCCGGTGCGATGTGGCTGATCGTGGCGAGGATCGTCCAGGGGGTCGGGGCGGCGTTCATCATCGCCAACTCGGCCGCGATCCTCACCGACGCCTTCCCCACCAACCAGCGCGGTCTCGCGCTCGGGATCAACAACATCGCCGGGATCAGCGGGTCGTTCATCGGCCTGATCCTCGGCGGGGTGCTGGCCCCGATCGACTGGCGCCTGGTGTTCCTCGTCTCGGTGCCCTTCGGGCTCGCCGGCACGGTTTGGGCCTACACCAAGCTCGAGGACCGGGGGGTCCGCACCCGGGCGCCGATCGACTGGACCGGCAACCTCACCTTCGCCGCCGGCCTGATCCTCGTGATGGTCGGGATCACCTACGGGATCGAGCCCGCCGGCGGCCACGACATGGGTTGGTCGAGCCCGGCGGTGCTCGCCGAGCTGATCGGCGGGGCGGCCCTCCTCGCCGCCTTCCTCGTGATCGAGACCCGGGTCCGCTACCCGATGTTCCGCCTCGCACTGTTCCGCATCCGGGCGTTCACCTTCGGGACGCTCTCGACGTTCCTGTCGGCAGTCGGCCGAGGGGGGCTCATGTTCATCCTCATCATCTGGCTGCAGGGGATCTGGCTCCCCGAGCACGGCTACAGCTTCACCTCAACCCCGCTGTGGGCCGGGATCTACATGCTCCCGCTCACCGCCGGGTTCCTCCTCGCCGGGCCCACCTCGGGAATCCTCTCGGACCGCTTCGGGTCGCGCCCCTTCGCCACCGGTGGGATGATCGGCGCGGCGGGCTCGTTCGTGGCGCTGCTGTTCCTTCCGGTCGACTTCTCCTACTGGCAGCTCGCCCTGCTGCTCCTCCTGAACGGCCTTTCGATGGGGGCGTTCGCCTCGCCGAACCGAGCCGGCGTGATGAACAGCCTGCCTGCCGACCAGCGGGGCGCCGGCGGAGGGATGAACGCCACGTTCCAGTCATCCGCCCAGGTCCTGTCGATCGGCATCTTCTTCACCCTCATGATCCTCGGCCTGGCGAGCACCCTGTCGACCCGGCTGGTCTCGGGGCTCAGCTCCCACGGCCTTCCCCGGGCGGTCGCCGAGCGGGTGGGCCACCTGCCGCCGGTCTCGGTGCTCTTCGCGGCGTTCCTCGGCTACAACCCGGTGAAGTCCCTGGTCGGCGCAAAGGCCCTCGGGTCGGTCTCGGCGGCGAACGAAGCGGTGCTGACCGGGCATTCCTTCTTCTCCCGGCTGATCGCCCAGCCGTTCCATTCCGGGCTCGTGGAGGCCTTCGGCTTCGCTGCGGCCGCCTGTGTGGTGGCGGCGGCGGCCAGCTGGTCGCGGGGGAAGCGCTACGTCGACGAGGGCGGGCCCGGCACGCCCGCCCCGGCGGCCGAGAGAT
>JAKARG010000258.1 GCA_021819345.1 Actinomycetes bacterium
CGGGCGTCCTGCCCGTCACCAACGCAACCGCATCGGCACTCAACCCGGCCACCACCCGCAGGTGCACCACCTCGGCTTGCTCGGGAGTGAGACACTCCAGCATGCGCGCAGTGAAGGCATCGTCGGCAGCATGCTGCACGGCGAGCTCCGCCGCATCGGCCGCCGCGGGATCTACCGGCTCGACAGGGACGGGGGCGGTCCTCCGACGTCGCTCGGCCCGGCGCAGGTCGAGGGCCCTGCGCCGGGCAATGGTGAAAACGAGGGCCCGGAGCTGGTCGAGAGAGTGGACGTCCCCCGCCGCCCCGCGGGCAACGGCGAGCCATACCTCGCCGGCCAGGTCGTCTGCCGCATCCACAGAGGCGTGTCTGCGCAGGTAAGCGACGAGCCCTGGCTGGACGACACGAAAGACGGTGGCCGCTGCGGCCTCGTCCCCGGCAAGCGCGGCGACGACCGAGGCGTCGAGGTCCTGACCACCGGCGGCTCGCGTAGGGCTCACGCGCGGATATCGACCGGTTGACCTGACACCTGAGCTCCGACCCCCGAGTGCCCACCTGCGGGGGCTCGGGGGGCCGGGGGGCTCGCCCGATGCAGTGCTCGGCCCAGCTCTGGCTAGGTCTAAGGTCGGTCTAGGTCAGAGCGTCGCTAGCAGCTGGATGGCGACCGAAGCGTCGTGGAGGGCCGCCGCGAGGTCCTGACGCGAAGCTCCGAGGTCGCCCACGGCGCTGAGCCGGGCCGCCCGGACGGAGCTCGGAGCGGGTGCGGCTGCGAGGCTGGTCACAACCGTGACCGCTGCGCTGGCCGAGCTCTCCGAGGACGTGGTCTCGGTGTCGATCCCGCTCAGGGCGACCGAGACCGTAGGTGGCACGGTCTTCCCTGCCGACGAATCGGCGCTCGCCTCGGTCGCGAGGGCGGTCTCCTCGGTCACCAGTGAGGCGTCGCGAGCCTCGACTCGGTCGGCTGCGACCACCACCTGCCAGTCGAGGACTGCCGCGGAGAGACTGGTACGCCCGGACTCCACCGCAGAGCGAACCGCCGCGATGGTCGTGGCAGCCGCCACGGCAGCCCTATCGGTGACTATCGCGGTGGCCTCGGCCCCAGTCGCCGTCTGGAGCAGACCAAGGTCCGTAGCGTCGATCGTCTTGGATGCAGCCTCCCGTGCCTCGATCGTCCCGAGACGCCTTGCGTACTGAGTGAGCGCAGCATCGGCACCGCGCTTGGCGCCGACCAAACCCTTGGCCGGCGGCGGGCCGTGCTGGACAACGGCCGCTGATGCTGGCGAGGCGAGGGCGAAAGGAACTGCGGCAAGCACAGTGGCGACTGCGGCAACACGAACAGGCTTGGACGACATGAGGGCCTCCTTGGTGATGGTCTCTGTGATCGGTTCGATCGATCGGTACGGCTCCCGGATCGTCGCCCCCACCCTCCTCGGCGTTACAAGCCCTTCGCAGATCGCCGCCACCTCGCAGGCTCTTGCAGAACATCCCGAAGCCGCTCCGACGAAGCAAGGGGCACCAAGCGGCGCGTATCCTCTCCAGCAGGACACACCGCTCTCGGCCCTACCCGGGGGCCGACGGTGAAGGGAGACACATGAAGGTCATCATCCTCGGTGGCGACGGGTTCTGCGGCTGGCCGACGGCCCTGCACCTGTCGGCCGCCGGCCACGAGGTCACGATCGTCGACAACCTGGTGCGCCGCAAGACCGACGTCGAGCTCGAGGTCCGCTCGCTGACCCCGATCCAGCCGATGAGCACCCGGCTGGCTGTCTGGAAGGAGGTCTCCGGACGGACCATCGGCTTCGAGTACTTCGACGTCGCCGAGAACTACCACCGGCTGCTCAGCCTGATCGAGGACCTCCGCCCCGACGCCGTGGTCCACTTCGCCGAGCAGCGCGCTGCGCCGTACTCGATGAAGTCCTCCTGGCACAAGCGCTACACGGTGACCAACAACCTCGGGGCCACCAACGGGCTGCTCGCCGCCATCGTCGAGTCCGGACTGGACGTGCACGTGGTGCACCTCGGCACCATGGGGGTCTACGGGTACGGCACCGCAGGGGTGAAGATCCCCGAGGGCTACCTGAAGATCAAGATCCCGACCCCCGAGGGCGAGGACATCGAGAGCGAGATTCTCTACCCGCCGAACCCGGGCTCGATCTACCACTTGACCAAGACCCAGGACCAGCTGCTCTTCGCCTTCTACAACAAGAACGACCGGGTCAGGGTCACCGACTTGCACCAGGGGATCGTCTGGGGGACCCAGACGCCCCAGACCGAGCTCGACGACCGGCTGATCAACCGCTTCGACTACGACGGCGACTACGGCACGGTGCTCAACCGCTTCATCGTCCAGGCTGCTGTCGGCTACCCGCTCACCGTGCACGGATCGGGGGGCCAGACCAGGGCCTTCATCCACATCCGGGACACGGTCCGCTGCATCGAGCTCGCTATCACCAACGGTCCGGCGCCCGGCGAGCGGGTCCAGGTGTTCAACCAGATGACCGAGACGCACCGGGTCGCCGACCTGGCCGAGCTCGTCTCGTCGCTCACCGGGGCGGAGATCAGCCACGTCGAGAACCCCCGCAACGAGGCCGACAGCAACGAGCTGATCGTGGCCAACGACGGGCTCCTACGACTCGGGCTCGACCCCACCACCCTGGAGAGCGGGCTGGTGGAGGAAGTCGGGGCGATCGCCAAGCGCTTCTCCGACCGGGTCGACCACACCAAGATCCCGTGCCGCTCGCTCTGGCGCCAGCGCCCGGGAAGCCCTGGCTGAACTGCCTGCCCAGCCCCGGGAGCCTCGCTCAGGCGCCCGGGGCTCCGCTGCCCGGAGGAGGAGCACCGGAGCGGCTCCGGGCGCCGGGGCCGTCCGCAGATCGCTCCTCCTCCGGTGGGTGCCGGCGGAACAGGAGCCAGAAGCTGGCTGCGTTGAGGAACTGCAGGCCGGCGGCGATCACGAACGGCAGCGAGAGGCTGACCTCCTCGAAGAGGTAGCCGGTGAGCAGGGGGCTGCCGGCCATCGCCAGCTGGCTCGGTAAGTTGGACAGGGCTGCGACCGACGCGCGCTCGGCCGGGTCGGCGAGGCCGATCGCATATGACTGGCGAAGGGGCATGCCGATGCGTTGGACCACCATGCGCACCAGGTAGACCGCACCGGCGATCGCGAAGCTCGGCGACAGGACCATCGGCACGAGCAGCAGCGCCTGGGCACTGCGGATCACCGAGGTGGTGCGCACGAGCCCCCAGCGGCGAGCGAGGCCGGCGGCCGACAGCGTCGAGAACATCGAAACGACGTTGATCACTGCGAAGAGCACGCCCACCTCTGCGGCCGACGCGCCGTAGCGGCGGTAGAACCAGTAGGTGACGAACGGTCCGAACATCCCGACCGCCATACCGTTGACCGTGTTGGTGGCCCACAGCCGGTAGAGCAACCACCGCGACTTCTGGGGCAGCCGCCAGCGCCGCTCGCCGCTCGCCCGCCTGGAGCCTGCCTGCCCGGACCGAGGCCCCGGGGACCCGGACCTGCTCGGCTCCACCAACCAGAGCGCACAGAGCCCGGCGATGGCCGAGACGACAGCCACGGCGATGAAGGCAGGGCGGAACGCAGCGGTGGCGGCCGCACCGTGGAGGTGGGCGGAGGAGACGAGCAGGGCCAGCAGGCCGCCGACGACCGACCCAGCCGCGGACGCCGACGCCAGGCGCCCGAACGCCGCGTTGCGGAAGCGGGGGTCGACCTGGTCGGTGACGAACGCCGACTCCGCCGGCTGGTAGGGCCCGACCGCGCCGGCGCCGGCGCCGGCGCCCCGTCCGAAGCTCCCGAGCGCCCCGAAGACGAACAGCAGCGGCACCGAGCCGGTGAAGGCGAAGATCACTCCTGCGAGGGCGGTGAGCATCGGCATGCCGACGAGGAAGGGGCGCCGCCCGACCTGGTCCGACCAGAGCCCGACGCTCGCCGAGAGACCTGCCGCGCAGAGGGCCACGACCAAGACGTACTCGGACAGCTCGAACGCGCTGAAGCCGCGCAGCGCCAGGTAGATCGGGGTGACCACGCCGGCCAGAGCCCGCCCGACGCTCATCGAGATCCGGGCGACCATGACCACGTCGAAGTTGCGGCCCGACCAGGATGGCAGCAACGCCCGGCGGACCCACCCGCTGGAGGGTCGGGAGCCGGGCCCATCCGTGCCGCCCGGACCATCCGTGCCGCCCGCGCCATCCTGGCCATCCGGCCCGCGAGGCCCATCCTGGTTGTTCGCCTCGACCCGGCCAGAGGACCCTGCTCCTGCTCCTGCTCCCGAGGGTCCTGCGGTCCTGGCCAAGTCTTTAGCTTACCAAAGGACCTGGGCTGCCCCGGGGTACCGGTCGGGGCGCGGGCCAGGAGGCGACCAGGCCCCCGAGGGCGACCACCGGCACGAGCAGTGCCAGGAACATGACCCGGAAGCCCCCGAGCGCCACCAGCCCGCCGAGCAGGAGCGGGAGCACGACGCTGGCGGCGGCCGTCCAGGCCGAGAAGGTGGCGTTGGCATGGGCAAGGCGCTCCGGGGGGGTCTCCTCGGCGATGAGCGCCAGCGCTACCGGGTAGACCAACCCGTGGGGCAGGCCGAGCACGCCGAGGGCGACGAACATGGTCGCCTCGGAGCGGCCGAGGCCGAGCAGGGCGACCCCGGCGACGCTGAAGAGGGCGACGAGCAACAGGGCCCGCTTGGGTCGCCGCACGGTCACCCAGCCGGCGGACAGGGCGACCCGGACCGCCAGCGAGACGGCGAAGAAGGCGCTGATCCCGAGCTGCGCGACCGCCGGCTGGAGGCCGTAGAGACGCCCGGCGGCGAGCACCCCGAAGCTGACCACGGCGACGAAGGGGACCTGGTAGAGCAGCTGGCCGACGGTGGCGAGCCGCCACCCGGGGCGTCTCCAGGGCGAGGTGGCCACTCCGGGGCGGGCGCCCTCCGGAGCCGCAGGGGGTCCTGGCGCCGGGGGCGCCCCCGCAGGAGCTGCGAGAGGGGGGGGTCCCGAAGCCGGGGGTCCCGGGGCCGGGGGTCCCGGGGCCGGGGGTCCCGGGGCCGACGCTGACGGAGCCGGGGGTGCCGCCGCAGGGACTGCGAGCCCAGGGGGTCCCGGGGGCGGGGGTGACAGGGGCGGGGGT
>JAKARG010000259.1 GCA_021819345.1 Actinomycetes bacterium
ACCCCGGCGCGCAGTTCGTCCAGGGTGGGAAAGGCATGGCGGTAGAAGTACTCGTGCTTAAAGATCGACCAGAAGCTCTCCGCGCTGGCGTGGTCGAAGCATGAGCCGATGGCGCCCATCGAGCGGACGATCCCGGCCCCGCTGCAGAACTGCTCGACCTTGCGATCGCTGAATTGACTGTCGCGGTCGGTGTGAAAGATCGTCCTTTCGCACTTGCCGAGGCGGGTCGCGCTCGCGCCGGAGAGCGCGCCGAGGACGATCTCGGTGCGCATATGGTCGGCGATCTCGTAGCCGAGGACCCGTGAGGACCCGTCGTCTCTGATCGCGCAGAGGTAGGCCTCGCCGTCACCGATCGTGAGGTAGGTGATTTCGGAGGTCCACAGCTCGTCGATCTCTTCGGGCGCGAAGGCCCGGTTCACGAGATCGGCGGGATAGGTGGCCTGAGGGTCACTGATGGTCGTCATCTTGAAGGTCCGGGGGCTGGATGCCGGCGATGCCGAGGGCGGCCATGTGGAGCGCCACGGTGGTCTCGCTCACCATGTCGCCCCCGGCGTGCAGGTCGAGGGTGATCCTCGGGCTGCCGTAGGTGCGACGAGAGTCCCGGTGATGGCTGAGGATCTTCGCGTCGAGATCGGCCGAGCGCTGCTCGGAGACGAGCGGCTCTCGGTCCTGGCCGTTCCGCCAGGCGTAGTAGCCGGCCCGGGAGACCTGGAGCAGTCGGGCCATGCGCTTCACCTCGAAGTTCGCGCACTCCGCAGCCATCAACGCAAATCTCTCTGCTTTGGTGGATTCGACGCGAAGTACGCGGCTGCTTTTCCCAGAAAGGCCAGGTCTTTGTCCTGCTCGGCCACCTGGCGGCGGAGTCGTAGCAGCTCAGCCCGCTCGGCCCCGCTGAGCGGTTCACCGACCGATCCCGCGACCGCCTCGAGACGCCGACGCTCGTCACGCACCCACTTTGCGAGCGAGCTCTCGATCACCGAGAGCTCTGCGGCAACCTCCTTCACCGACCGTCCGGTGTCGATGACGCGATGAGCTGCGTCGGTCCTGAACTCCAGGGTGAATCGTCTTCTGGTTGCTCCCACGGTGACATCCTTCCAGCTGACCCTCGGGTCGGCTTATCGGGTGTCCACTTCCGCTGGGGAACCTCAGGAACATCGATCACGCTGCAGCGATCCTCGCCGCAGCAGCAGAGACGCTCGAGTTGTGGGGAGAGGAGCTCGACTTCGAGGAGCTCGCCGACGACTTGGCAATGGAGGCGCAGCTGGCGCTCACCATGACGAGCCAGATCCATGAGCTGGAGCAACGCATCGACGTCATGCGGCGAGCTCTCGATCCCACCGATATCTTGCGCTCGGTGCCAGGTGTCGGATCGGTGAAAGCCGCCCAGATCCTCGCCCGGCTCGCCGACCCGGGTCGCTTCCGCTCCCTCGCCGGGGTGCGCTCGTATTCCGGGCTCGTGCCCTCGCGCAACTCCTCGGGGCGCAACGGAACCCAGGGTGGGCCGACGAAGTCCGGCGACGCGCTACTCCGTGAGGCACTGTACAGCTCCGCTGACGTGGCGAGGAAGATCGACCCGACGCTCGCCCAGCGATACCACCGGCTCATGAGCGAAGGCGGCAAGCACCACAACTCCGCAGTTTGCAGCATCGCCCCGACGCTTCTCACCCGAATCGTGTCGTGTTGGCGTTCGGGACAGCACTACGTGATTCGTGATGTCGACGGCAGGGCGATAACGCCCGAGGAAGGTCGCAAGATCGTTGCCGAGCGTTACACCGTTCGTCCGGAGCTGCGGGCACTGCGACGCACCACCAAGCCGACCGAGTGGACGAGCCGGCGAAGCAAGGAGTCGCCAGGCGCTCCGTCGACCGGCTCGTCCACGCTTGAGATTAGGGACCGCATGCACTCGAGCGCTTGACATTGCTTGGGAACTCAACGGGCCGCAGATGAAGAGCGACGCCACCTAGGCGTTCATGGCCGCCATGGCCGTCGCCCAGCACCACGGACGGCCCCACACCCCGACCGACCAGGCCTGGATCGAGACCCTGTTCGGGCATGTGAAGGGCGAGTGGCCGCACTTGGAGCGCATCGGCGACCCGGCGCTGTTGGAGCACGAGCTCGGCCGGGTGCGCCACGAGTACAACTCGGTCCGGCTCCACGCCGGCATCGGCTACGTCACGCCGAACGACGAGCACGAAGGACGCGGTGCATCCATCCGCGAGGCCCGCCGGCGGGGCCTCGAACGAGCACGCCAAGAGCGGCACGCCTACCATCGCCGGGACACCACCAGCACCGGGGAGCCGGGCCAGTGACTTGGGTCATTTTCGGCCAGACTTCCGCGGCAAAGTCAGACACACGTCATGGGTCGATGCCCACAGCTGACCCGGTCGCCGATATCGGGACGGACGCGGTCAGCACCCTGCTGGCCAAAGGCGCGTGGCCATCTGCGGTGCATAGTTGCGCGTCCTTGCCGAGAGTGACAAGAGCACGCCGAGGGCGCGTCCACTACGGGCGCGAATGCCGGCACGTGGTAGGCTCCTCAGAGGGGTTTGACTCGCAAAGTAGTCCAGCACTACCGTGTTGCCCATGTCAGGCTCCTCTGCCTCACCCCCGTCCGCCGACGCAGGGATGGAGCCGCAGTGCCCGCGAGACGCGCTCTCGGCCATCGAGGACCAGCAGCGAAAGGTCGCCGACGGGGTGTTCCCCGGCCCGATGCCGGTCTTTGCCACCTGGGGAAGCGTCTACCTCGTCGGCTTCGGGTCGATCTGGCTGTCATGGGGCCATGGCGGCACTTTCTCGGCCTGGGGTGCCGCGGCGCTGCTCGGGGCGCTCGGTGCCGTGGCGACGGCGGTCTCAGTCGTCCGGCTCACCCGCTTCGGCAAGGGCGTGGATGGGCCGTCGCGGCGCACCGCCACCACCTTCGCCTGGTGCTGGCCCGCTGCGATGGCCGGGGTGCTCGCCTTCGACCTCGGCCTGCAACGACACGGGATGGCGACCGGCACGCTCGCGCTTTTGTGGCCCGCCAGCTTCCTCCTCGTGGCCGCCGTGCTGTTCCTCGCATCCGGGGCCCTGTGGGCAGACAAGGGACAGCTCGCCCTTGGCATCTGGAGCTTGGCCGTCGCCGCTGCGAGCACCTTCGCCGGTAGCCCGGCCAACTTTGCCGTCCTTGCCTTCGCCGGCGGCGGGGGTCTCCTCACGACCGCTCTGGTCGCCTGGTTGGCGCGAGCCCGGTCGTGAGCGACCCGGCACCGGTGCCAGCCGCCTCTTCCGAGCCCACGACGCTGCCGACCCTCGACCCGGTGATCCACGCCCAGGCGCGCCTTCGCGTCGTGGTGAGCCTGGCCACCCTTGCTGGTGACGACCGGCTCAGCTTCCCGCGCCTCCAAGAGCTCGTGGAGATGACGGCGGGGAACCTCTCCACCCACCTGCGCAAGCTGGAGGAGGCTGGCTACGTGCGCCTCACCAAGACCTACCGCCGACGAACCCCGGTGACCTACGTGGCGCTCACCCGGGCGGGACGCCGAGCCTTCGAGGACT
Source organism: Actinomycetes bacterium (assembly GCA_021819345.1). Taxonomy (GTDB): domain Bacteria; phylum Actinomycetota; class Acidimicrobiia; order Acidimicrobiales; family Palsa-688; genus JAKAQB01. Next base: position 3,535 of record JAKARG010000259.1, read on the forward strand.
ACACCGCCACCTTGCGCCAGCTGCTCGACCGGACCGACAACGACCACCGGAGGGAGCCGACATGACCGAGCCCGACATCCCCCGACCATCCCCCGCCCTGCTCGCTGCGGGCCGATGGACGCTCGACCCGCAGCGGAGCGAGGTGAGCACCCGGACGAGAGCCATGTTCGGTCTCTTCGCCGTGACCGGACGGTTCCGCCTGAAGAGCGGCGAGGTCGTCGTCGCCTCCGAGCCAGCGGACTGCTCGGTCACGGCCATCATCGACGCCGCCAGCTTCGAGTCAGGAAACGCCCGACGCGATCGGGACGTCACCTCGGCGGCGCTCCTCGACGCGACCGCTCATCGCGACATCACCTTCACCTCGAGCGCTGTCCGACCAGACGGCGAGGGCTGGCTGGTCACCGGTGACCTCGCCGTCCACGGAGCGGTCCAACCCCTCGAGCTGCGCGTCCGCTCGGTCCGCGACGAGGGCGGCATCGCTCGATTCTCTGCCTCGGCACGCCTCGACCGCCGGCGGTTCGGCGTGACCGGGAAGAGCGGCATGGTGGCGAACATCGTGAACATAGTCATCGATGCGGTTGGGCTCCGGGGCTGATCAGTTCCCGAGCGGGCGGTGCCCATCGCCGGCGGCGACCGGCTGGAGCAGGTACTTGGAGCCGTCCCCGGCGGACATCGCACGCATCGACACCTTCACGCCGGTCAGGTGCGCGGCGGGTACTTGTGGTGCAGGGGGGTGTGGACCGGGTGGGGCGGGCGGCAGGGCACCGGGACGATGGCGGTGATCTCGACCTGGGAGAGCGGCTCACGCTTCGCCAGGTCAGCCGGGCCGACCCGACCGCCGGGCCCGACGAGACCTACAAGGCGCTCGTCGACGGCCGGGGGATCTGTCTCGTCGCCGCCGGCAACGCACCCTCGATCGCCCGCGGCGGCGGCGTCACCGTCCGCGTCGACGGGCTCCCCTCCTGCCGGCTTGCCCTCGCCCGGCGCCGCTACGACGACCACCCCCACGTCGCCGCGTAGGTGCGATGCGCCCAGCAGGTCGCCACGGCCAACGGTAGGTCCGGTGCTCGCCCGGAATCGAAGGGGCGGCCTGGTGGTTGGACAGGCCATGGACGGATCGGGACGGGCAGGGATCTGGCTGCGCCACAGCACCGCGGGCCCCGAGCTCGCCGCGGCGCTCGAGCAGCTGGGATATGTGAGCCTGTGGCTGGGCGCCTCACCACCGGCAGAGCTCGAGATGGTCGACCCCCTGCTCGACGCCACCGAGACGCTGCGGGTCGGCACCAGCATCGTGAACATCTGGAGCGCACCGCCACAGGTCGTCGCCGCGTCGTTCCACCGCCTCGAAGCGAGGCACCCCGGGCGGTTCGTGCTCGGGATCGGGGCGGGGCACCGGGAGAACGAAGCCGGCTACCAAAAGCCCTACGACGCCCTCGTCGACTACCTCGACGCCCTCGACCAGGCCGGGGTGCCGAAGGGGCGCCGGGCGCTCGCCGCCCTCGGACCGCGGGTGCTGAACCTCGCCGCCGCCCGGGCCGCCGGTGCGCTCCCCTACCTCGTCACCCCCGCCCACACAGATCGGAA
>JAKARG010000260.1 GCA_021819345.1 Actinomycetes bacterium
GCTGGCGGCCACCTTCGACCACGCCGCCCGCCAGGACCTCGACCGGCTCCAGGCGGTCCTCGGGGGGCCCGGCGACGCGCTCGGGCGGCTCTGGAGGGTACTCGAGCTGTACGCGCCCACCGGCTCGACCGCCGGTTGGATGCTCTGGATCGACGGGTGGTCCGCAGCGCTGCACGACGAGCAGCTCCGAACGGTGGTGCGCCGTCTCGACCGCCACTGGAAGCAGGCCATCGCCGGGCTGGTCGAGGAGGCGGTGGCGGACGGCTCGCTCACCGGTGACCTCGACCCGGCGGGCGCGGCGACCAGGATCACGGCGCTGCTCGACGGCCTGGCGGTCCAGCGGCTGGTCCGAGGGGGCGCGATCGGCACCCGTCGGCTCCAGTCGTGGGTGCGCGCCTACGCCGAGGCCGAGCTCGGGCTGCGCCCGAACGGGCCGTACTAGACTGACTCACGAGTCAGCAACAAGGAGGGGGCCCGTGTCGTCGCTGCCCACTGACGTGTACCCGCTCACCGAGGAGCAGGTGGCCATGGTCGAGCTCTGCCGCGACTTCGCGGCCCGCGAGATCCGGCCCAGGGCCGCCGCGGTCGACGAGGCCGACACCGAGACGCCCTGGGACCTGTGGTACCTGGCCGCGGAGGCGGGGATCACCTCCTTCATGCTCCCGGAGCGCTTCGGAGGCGGCGGGTGCACCGACGTGTTCACCCAGTGCCTGGTGCAAGAGGAGCTGTGCTTCGGCGACCTCGGCATCGGCAACCTGCTCTGCTCGGGCGGCTTCTTCGCCGACCCCGTCCTCGAGCTCGGCACCGCCGAGCAGCAAGAGCGGTGGCTCACCCCACTGTGCGGGCCCCGACCGCCGATGACCGCTCTCGCCACCACCGAGCCCGACGCCGGCTCGGACGCCGCGGCCATCCGCACGACCGCCGTGCGCGACGGCGACGGCTACCTGCTCAACGGCTCGAAGGCCTGGATCTCGAACGCCGGGGAGGCGGAGCTCTACGTGGTGTTCGCCAAGACCGATCCCGACGCCCGGAGCCGGGGGGTCACCGCCTTCGTGCTCGACAAGGACAGCCCGGGGCTCTCCTTCGGCCGACCGATGCGGAAGATGGGACAGCGGGCGATCGTCTGCCGGGAGATGTACCTGGAGGACGTGGCGGTCACCGCCGACCAGCGCCTCGGCGACGAGGGCCGCGGCTTCGTCGGCCTGATGCGGACCTTCGACATCTCGCGGGTGGTCCTCGGCGCGGCCGCGGTCGGCATCGCCCGGGCAGCGCTCGACTACGCCCTCGCCTACGCCACCACCCGGAAGGCCTTCGGGGTGCCGATCATCTCGCACCAGGCGGTGGCCTTCCGCCTTGCCGACATGGCCACCCGGGTGGAGTCCGCCCGGCTGCTCGTCTGGCGAGCGGCACGCCGCCTCGACGCCGGCGAGCCGACGACCTCGCTCGCCGCCATGGCCAAGCTGACCGCTTCGGAGGCCGCCGTGTTCTGCACCTGGGCGGCGGTCCAGACCCTCGGGGGCTGGGGCTACTCCCGAGAGCACCCCGTCGAGCGCTGGCTGCGCGATGCCAAGCTCGAGGAGATCGAGGAAGGCACCTCCGACATCATGCGGCTCGTCATCGCCAGAGGCCTCCTATGAGCTCCGGGCGCGACAGCTACCTGTGCGTCACCTGGACCGACGAGGTGACCGGGCGCCAGGGCCACCTGGTCGTCGACCGCCTGGTGCGGGGCCTCGCCAGCGGAGGCCTGCGCATGCGGGAGGGGTGCAGCCTCGCAGAGGTACGCGACCTGGCAGAGGCGATGACCCGCAAGGAGGCGCTCAACTACACCCCCGGAGCGCGCTACGTGCCCCTCGGCGGGGCGAAGGGGGGCATCGACTGCGACCCGCGCAGCGCCGACGCCCAGGGCATGCTCACCCGCTACCTGATCGCGATGGCGCCCTTCCTGGAGCGGGTCTGGGCGACGGGCGAGGATCTCGGCCTGACCCAGACGATGATCGACGCTGCGGTCGCCGAGGCCGGACTCGACAGCTCCATCCAGGCCATCTACCCGTACCTGGACCACCCGGAGGAAGCGAGGGAGCGCCTGGCCGCAGGGTTCTCGGTGACCGTCGAAGGCGTCGGGCTCGATGCGCTGGTGGGAGGCTACGGAGTGGCCGCTGCCGCCCTGGTCGCCCTCGACCGGCTCGGGCGGACGCCGGGCACGACGCGCGCCGTGGTGCAGGGGTTCGGCTCGATGGGCGGCGCCACCGCCCGCTACCTCTCCCGGGCCGGGATCCGGGTGGTCGGGGTGGCCGACGCCGACGGGGTCATCGCCGACCCGAGCGGCCTCGACGTGGAACGACTGCTTCGCCAGCGTGACCATCTCGGGGGCATCGACCGGGGGGCTCTCGGTGCCGGCGTGTCGCAGCTGGCCCCCGGCGCCTGGTTGGACCTCGACGCCGAGCTCCTCGTGCCCGCCGCGGTCTCCTACGCGATCGGCCCCGGGGACGCCGGGCGGGTGCGCGCCGGGCTCGTCGTCGAGGCGGCCAACCTCCCGGTCACAGGGAAGGCCGAGGCGTCCCTCGGGGCGCGCGGGGTGACGATCGTCCCCGACGTCGTCGCCAACTCCGCGACCAACTCGTGGTGGTGGTGGACCCTCTTCGGAGACATCGGCCCGAGCGCGGGCGAGGCGTTCGCGAGGATCGACCGGGCGATGGACGACCTCGTCGGTCGGCTGTTCGAGCGCTCCGCAGCGGAGAGCACCACCTTGAGAGCCGCAGCGCACGCCCTCGCCGAGGAGCGACACGCCGAGCTGGTCGCTCGCTTCGGTCGGCACCGGCCGGCGAACGTCCCGCAGCGCGCCCCGAGGCCGTAGGCGAGGAGTAGGCGAGGAGTCGCTGCGTCCGAGTGCCTCGACGCCGCCGGACCGAGCCGGACCGGGCCGGCCCGGGGCCCGCGTGGCGGAGCGGCCCGGGCGATGGCAGGCTGCGGCAACGGAACCAGAGACCGGCACTGCGCGAACCCCCCGTCCCCCTGCCGCTCCCGAGAACCGGCAGCTCGGACGTGTCCCCCCGAGAGCCCCTGACCCCCGCCGGCGGGCTCGAGGATCGGGGGGGCTCCACCGGCGCGCCGGCGGCTCGCCCGGTTGGCTCGGCGCAGCGAGCCTGCTGGCCGCGGTCGCCCTCGTCGGGTCCCTGGCCCTCGGTGGAGTGCTCGACCCGGTGGTCATCGACCGGGGCCCGGTCCTCTGGGTGGCGGTCGGCCTGGCGGCGACCGCGGCCCTGGTCGGCCTCGCCACGCGCCCCCCCGAGTGGTGGAGGCGCCAGGCTCCCTGGATCGCCGCCGGCGCGACGGTCGTCGTGGTGGTGGCCTGGCTCTGGTTGCGCTCGTCGGGGCTCACCGGCGACTCCCCCTACCCGAACCGCTTCGTGGTGTACGTGTGGGTGGCGCTGTTCGTCCTCGGCGCCGGCCTGAGCAGCCTTCGCTCGGGTTCTCACGCCCTGCGCACCGCCAGGGTCCTCTCCGGTCCCGCCGTCGTGCTCGCAGCGTTCCTCCTGATCAACTCCTTCTACGGCTACTGGCCCACCGCAGGTGCCCTTCTCGGCCACCCGCTCCCCGGTCAGGTCGGGCGCCGCCGCCTCGCTGCGGAGCTCGCCGGGAGGCACCCGGGGCATCGCGCCACGGTCACGCCGTCCAAGCTCGTGAGCTCCGAAGGGGTGCTCGGACCGGTGAGCATCCCGGGGACCGCGGTCGGCTTCCACGCCGCCCTCGCCTACCTGTGGCTGCCTCCCGCATGGGACCGCGTCCCGCACGCAGACTTCCCCCTGATCGTCACCCTCACGGGCATCCCCGGCAGGGCTCTCGACTGGGCGGTCGCCGGGGGGGCGGTCGGCGCCTCCCAAGCGTGGGCGCGGACCCATGACGGCATCGCCCCTCCGGTGCTGATGCTCAACGAGAACGGGTTCCCGGTGCACGACACGGAGTGCCTGAACAGCAAGGAGGGCCACGCCTGGTCCTACCTGACCGAGGTCGTTCCGAGGTTCGTCACCCACGTCCTCGGCATCCCCCACGTCGCGGACCGCTGGGGAGTGGTCGGCTTCTCCGAGGGCGGGACCTGCTCTCTGCTGCTCGCCGTGAAGGACCACGACCTCTTCGGGCGCTTCGTCGACATCGCCGGCGACGCCGCGCCCGACTTCGGCCCCGGGGGCAGCCTGACCCTGCCGGTGCTCTTCGACGGCAGCCGGGCGCTGCGCGACGCTTGGGACCCCAGGCTGCTCATGGCCCGCCACCGCTACCCCTACCTCGAGGGCTGGTTCGCCGCCGGTCTGCAGGACCGGGCACACCACCTGCTCGAGCCCCGCCTGGCCGCCGAGGCGGCCCGCGCCGGCATGGTGGTCCACCACTTCTGGGCTGCGGGGCACCACACCTGGATCTTCGCCCGGGAGGCCTTCGACCACCTCTACCCGAGCTTCGTCACCTCGCTGTCCTCCGGGCGCTGACACCCTCGGGAAGGCGCCCTCCAGCACCCGGTCAGGAGCCCGCCGGGGCCCATGCCCTCGGGCGGGGCCCATGCCCTCGGGGCGGCGGCTCGGCGGGGGCGGCGGCTCAGCGCCGGGAGAGGCTCGCGGCCTCGAACTCGACGACCGGGTCGTCGAGGGGGACGACCAGCTCCAGCTCGGGGTGGGTGTGGGTGTCGGCGAGCATCTTCACTGCGGTCCCGTAGGCGACGAAGCGCACCACGTGGCCGGCGAAGGGCACCGGCTGGTCCTCCAGGTTGATGTCGAGCAGCCCGGTGCCGCCGACCCGGATGATCTCCTGCTGGATGCGCTCCATCGCCAGCTCCCGGGCGGCGTAGAGGGTCTCGGTGAAGTTGGTCAGCTCGACGTTCTGGCGGACCTGGCCGAGGGCCGTGCCGGCGCTCCGACGGGGGGCATGGACGAACGACGCCGAGCCCACCAGGTCTATCGGGTACCAGCCGGAGCGGCTCAGCACCACGAAGTCCCGGGCGGAGAGGTCCGAGAGGAACGGGGAGGAGTAGCGCACCCCGAAGTGCGACCCCCCGTGCTCGTCGGTCGCCGCACGCACTGCGGTGCCGAGCATCACCACCAGGTAACGGTGGGGGGCGAGCTGCAGGTC
>JAKARG010000261.1 GCA_021819345.1 Actinomycetes bacterium
CGAGCGGGTTCATTTCGTACAGGGGGGGATCGCCGATCCCACCAGGGAGGAGTCAGCGTGAGATACAAGCTTCGGGCGGGGCTGGTGGGAACAGTCCTCGCTCTCGTCGCCGCGACCTGCGTGGTCGTGGCCCCCGGACTCGTCGGCACATCGGTCGCGGGAGCGTCCCAGGTGCCACTGAATCTGGCCAACGAGCAAGGGATGCTGTGGCCCTGCACGTTCAACCCGTTCAATCCGTCGTCGTCGCCGTACTCGGTGGGCGTGACCTACGAGACGCTGGACTTCATCAACTCGCTGCAGAACGGCAAGGTCACGCCGTGGCTCGCGACGAACTACGCCTGGTCCAACGGCGACCGTACGCTCACCTTCACGATTCGCTCAGGGGTGAAGTGGTCTGACGGAGTGCCGTTCTCGGCCGCGGACGTCGCGTACACGTTCAACCTGCTGAAGAAGTACCCGGCGCTGGACACCAACGCGGTGTGGTCGGTGCTGTCGAGCGTGCACCAGGTCGGCGCCACCAAGGTGGTCTTCGACTTCAAGGCGCCGGCGGTGCCGTACTTCTACTACGTGGCGGACCAGGTGCCGATCGTGCCCCAGCACATCTGGAGCAAGATCGCCAACCCGGTCACCGACCCGATCTCCAACCCGATCGGCACCGGTGGGTACCTGATGAGCAAGTGCACGCCCCAGAACATCCAGTGGACGGCGAATCCCCACTACTGGCAGAAGGGCAAGGCGCAGGTGAAGACGGTCAACATGCCGGCGTTCCTGACCAACAACACCTGCAACGAGTACCTGGCCACGGGCCAGTCCCAGTGGGGGGCCCAGTTCATCCCGAACATCAAGAGCTACTACGTCGCCAAGAAGCCGGGCAACAGCTACTGGTTCCCGCCGGTGGCCAACGTGTCGCTCTTCCCGAACCTGAAGTCGGCGCCGCTCAACAGCCTGGCGGTGCGCCAGGCGATCAGCTACGCCATCGACCGTCCGCGGGTCTCCAAGATCGGTGAGTACGGGTACGAGCCGCCGGCCAGCCAGGTGGGGATCGTCGCGCCGACCTTCAAGTCGTGGGTGAACCCCGCCGCCTCCAAGGCCGTGGGAGCGAGCTACAACCCGACGAAGGCCAAGGCGCTGCTGAAGGCGGCGGGACGCGAGGATCTCTCGGTCACCTTGGTCACCGCCGCGGTGGCACAGGGGACGATCTCGGCGGCCCAGGTGTTCGCCCAGCAGGCCGCCGCCGCCGGTGTGAAGGTGGGGCTCGACGAGGTGAACGTCACCGAGTTCTACGGCACGAACTACCTGAAGTGGCCGTTCGCCCAGGACTACTGGTACTACGCTCTCTACCTGCCTCAGGTGAGCGATGCCACTCTGCCCACGTCGCCGTTCAACGAGTGCCACTTCGACGATCCGCGCTACAACCAGCTCTACGCCGAGGCGCTTAGGACCGTCGACCGCCAGAAGCGCACCGATATCGTGCACGAGATGCAGCTGATCGACTACGACCAAGGGGGCTACATCATTCCCTACTTCCCTCCCGTGATCGACGGCTACGCCTCCGATGTCCACGGCCTGCGGCCCTCGAAGGTCGGGGTGTCGCTCGGCAACTACGACTTCTCCAGGGTCTGGAAGAGTTGAGCGCCACCGCAGAGGGGGAGGTCGGGGAGACCGAGCCGGTAGCGGCAACGCCGCAATGGCGGGTCGGCTTCGTCGGCACCGGCCAGCTCGGCTCCAAGATCGTGGGGCGGTTGCTCGGCGCCGGCGTCGACGTGGTCGTCCACGACAGCTCCGAGGAGGCGGCAGCCAGCTCCCTCGCAGCCGGGGCGAGGTGGGCGGGCTCTCCGGCCGCCGCGGCCGAGGGCGTCGACGTCGCCATCACCTGCCTCCCGCGGCCCGACGTCGTCGAGACGGTCGTCGGAGGCCCGGGAGGGCTGCTCGGGAGCCTGCGGTCGGGAGCGTGCTGGGTCGACGTCACGACCAACGACGTGAACGTGCTGCGCTCGCTCGGCTCCCGGGCGTCCGAGCTCGGCATCGCGACCCTCGAGGCCCCGGTGACCGGCGGGGTGCACAAGGCTGCGCTCGGTGAGCTGACCGTGCTCGTCGGAGGCGAGCAACGGGTCTTCGAGGCCCACCGATCGCTGCTCGAGAAGATCGGCTCGAGGGTCATCTACCTCGGGGCCCTGGGCCAGGCCTCGAAGATGAAGGTCGTGACCAACATGCTCGCCTTCATCCACCTGGTCGCAGCGGGAGAGGCGCTGATGCTCGCCGCTTCGTCGGGGATCGACCTGGGGGACGCCTTCGACGCGATCCGGTTCAGCTCGGGAAACAGCTTCGTCCACGAGACGGAGAGCCAGATCATCCTCTCGGGCAGTTACGACATCGGCTTCACCGTCGACCTGGCGCTGAAGGACCTCCGGCTCGTTCGGGAGCTCGCCACCGGGCTCGGTGTCCCGGTCCAGCTCGCCCCGCTGGTCGAGAGGCTCTTCCAGGAGGCCAAGGACCGCTACGGCGGCGAGGCCTGGTCCCCCCGGGTGGTGCAGCTGCTCGAGGACGAGGTCGGGATGAGCCTGCGGGCGGAAGGGTTCCCCGCCTCCCTGCTGGAGGGTGACGTGACGACGATGCGAGTCCCGCCTCCGCCGGTGGACCTTGAGCGTTGAGGGGTCGGAGCTCCGGCCGCTCGGCCGGCTGCTCGACCCGCGCTCGGTCGCGATCGTCGGCGCCTCCGAGCGGCGGTTGGACGTCGTGCGAACGGTTCGCCGAGGGGTCAGGTCGTGGCTGGTCAACCCTCGCCGGGACGAGCTCGACGGCACCGAGTGCCATGCCTCGGTAGCCCTGTTGCCAGAGGTCCCCGACGCCGCGATGATCCTCGTCGGCGCGGCGTCGGTAGAGGAGGCCACCAAGGAGGCTCTCGACGCCGGCGTAGGGGCGCTCGTGGTCCCAGGTCTCGGGTCCGAGGCCGGCGGCGCGGCCCGGGCGCTGGCCGAGCGGGTCGCAGCCCTCGCCGAGGAGCGCCAGGTGCCGCTCCTCGGGGTCAACTGCATGGGCTACGCCCGTCCCCGGGGTCCGTCGCTCTGGCTCGGCACGCCGGGCCCGAACTTCGAGCCCGGTAGGGTCGCGGTGGTCAGCCAGTCGGGGTCCGTGGCAGAGGCGATGGCCACCCTCGGCCGGCGGGTCGGCTTCGAGGTGGTGGTCTCCTCGGGCTCGGAGGTCACGAGGGACGCGGCCGACCTCGTCGCTGCACTGGCCGCGGACGAGGCGACGGGGGTCATCGGGCTGTTCCTCGAGTCGGTGCGGAGGCCAGCCGCCTTCGCCGCCGCGCTGGAGCGCTGTGCCAGGGCCGACAAGCCCGTGCTCTGCGTGAAGGTCGGGAGGTCGGCGGCTGCGGCTGCGGCGGCGCTGACCCACACCGGTGCGGTTGTCGGGTCGTCGGTTGCCTTCGGTGCGCTCCTGCGCGCCTACGGCGCCATCGAGCTCGACGACGTCACCGACTTGGTGGAGCACCTGGAAGTCTTCGGCCGGTCCCGCCGGCCGCAGGGGCGACGGCTCTGCGCGGTGTCCGAGTCCGGAGGCGAGGCCGGGCTGCTCGCCGACCGGGCGAGCTCCGTGGGCCTCGAGCTGCCAGCGCTGCCGGCGCAGGTATCGAGGACACTGCGCGACGAGTTCCCCAACTTCTCCGAACCGTCCAATCCCCTCGACGCCTGGGCGGTGGACGACGTCGCCAAGGTGTTCCCGCGCTCCATCGAGCTGCTGGCCACCGGCGGCACCTGCGACATCCTCGTCGGGCTGGTCGAGCTGACCCGGTTCCGCAGTCCGGCCGACCTGGCGTGGTGTGCAGTGGTGGTGCGTGCGTTGGCGGCTATCGCCGGGCCCGAGGTCTTCCCGGCGCTGATCTCGACGACCGTGACCGACCCCGACGAAGCGCTCTTGGAGCTGGCTCGGGCCGGTGACGTGGCGGTGCTGCGCGGGGTGGGGCCGGCGGTCGCTGCGCTCTCGGCGGCGGTCGGCTGGACTCCCCGGGTCCCATCGAGCAGGCCCGAGGCCGAGCCGACCGACATCTCCGACCTGCTCGGCGAGGGGGTCCTGCCGGAGTGGGAGTCCTCCCAGCTCCTGGCCCGCTATGGCGTGCGCTTCGCCAGCTCGGAGCGCGCCGCCGGGCCCGAGGAGGCCGCCGCCGCCGCCCAGAGGCTCGGGCTGCCCGTGGTGGTCAAGCTCGACGGTCCTGCCCACAAGAGCCGCGTCGGGGGGGTGGTGGTCGGCTTGACCTCCCCCGAGGAGGCTGCCGCCGCCGCGGAGCGCCTCGGTGGCCCGGTGCTCGTCGCGCGCCAGGTCCAAGGCGGCCTCGAGGTCTTCTGCGGCATGCGCAGGGACCCCGACTTCGGGCCGGTCGTCCACGTGGGCCTCGGTGGTCCGCTGGCGGAGACGGCGGCGGCCGCCGTCACCCGACTGGCCCCGCTCGAGCGGGCCGAGGCCTCGGAGATGGCCTCCTCGGTACCCGGTCTCGCTGCCGACCCGCGAGGTGTGGAGGCAGTGGCCGCCGCCCTCGACGGCTTGTCGCGCCTCGCCGTCGAGCACCCCGAGGTGGAGGCAGTGGACATCAACCCGATCATCGTCGCCGTGGAGCGGCCACTCGCAGTCGACGCCTTGGTGGCGATCGGGAGCGGGAGCCGGGGAGGGGGACAGGGATGAGCCTGGTCGGCTACGAGCGCTCCGGGACCGTCGCGCTCGTCCGGTTGCAACGGCCCGAGAAGCTCAATGCGCTCGACGCAGGCATGGTCGGGGAGCTGTCGGTCGCGCTCGACCGGGCCGCCTCGGATGAGGATGCAAGGGTCGTCGTGCTCTGCGCCGAGGGGAGGGCCTTTTGTGCCGGCTACGACCTCGGCGAGGAGCTGGCGGAGGCAGAGGTGGGGGCGGAGGCATGGCGCCGTAGCCTCTCGCGTGACGTCGAGGCGACCATGAAGCTCTGGTCCCTCGCCAAGCCGACGATCGCTGCGGTACGCGGCCACTGCCTCGGTGGCGGTTGCGAGCTGGCCATGGCCTGCGACCTCATCGTCGCCGCCTCCGACGCTCGCTTCGGCGAGCCCGAGATCCGCTACGGG
>JAKARG010000262.1 GCA_021819345.1 Actinomycetes bacterium
GAGAGAACCTGAACCGGATCGTTGTGCTTGCCGCTCTGACCGAAGTAGGCGTGTAGCGTGACGGCGTAGATGTCAGTGCCGGCGATCGAGAGCAGGGTGCGGTTCCAAGATCTCTCCCGTGCCGTGGCTTGCGGGAGAGACCCGACTGCGGCGATCTGGGCATCGGGAAATGCCGCATGGATCGCGGGCGCCCAGTGAGCTACGGTGCGGGCGTAGGAAGTTGCGGTCGGGAACACCTTCGAGTAAGTGCCGAAGTTGAGGTAGAACTCGTTGCCCAACTCGACGTAGCGCACCGGGATTCCCAAACGTTGGGCCGCACGCAGCATCTGCAACTGGTCAGCCAAAGTGGAGGTGAGCAAATTCAGGTCGAAGACCGGAGTGGTCCCGGATTCCTGGACAATGCGTTGCAACGTCTGCAGGGTGAAGCCGTAGTCGTGGATCCGAGCCGGCACCGGTTCGCCGGTGCCGGAGGTGGTTGCGGGTTGGTCCACCGATCCCTTCTGCCAGTCCCAGTAGTTAGCAATCGCGCCGCCTGGGTAACGGATCGTTCCGCCTCGGTAGTCCCTCAGCGCGGCGATCACTCCGGGTGCGGAGAAATCTTGCGCGACGCCGGAGTAATCGAGGTTCGATCCGTTGACGGGGGCGGTCAGCTGGATCGGGGAGCCCACCCGGATCCCGACCGCAACGGGCCTTCCGCCGGTGGCGTATGTGTTTGACATTCCAGGGTCGGTCCACCCGGCGAGGAGGAGCACCGATGCCACACTGATCGAAAGGCACGCTTTGCCCAACACGGTTCCGATCGGTCGACTCTGTCTCGAGACGCCCCTTGGAGAACTGGCAGCACTCAATGACCTCCTGAGGAAGGCAGAGCATCCAGCCATGTCCAGATCCTTTCTTCGCCGTCACTTGCCAGTCCCGTAGGATCACCTCGTCGCGAGCGAGATGGTACTACCTCGGGTCCACGTATGCCGGTTGTTCGGATGATCCTGCTGACCGGCTCTGGTCTCGACTGCGTGGCGAGGTGCCTGCGGTAGCAGTGGAGGAACGGAGGCCTCGTCGGTTTCCGGCGTTTCGTGGTCTTCGGGCAGAGATCGGGCCCTGAAGCGGATGAAAGGTCTTGGATGCCACATCGAGCGTGGTCTGCGGGGCGGCGGGGGCCGGCCGAGGCTGTCCGGCTGCTCAGCCTGGGGAAGGGCCCGCTCGGCGTAGGCACGCGTGTTCACGGCCTACGGGTCGCGTAGCTGGTCGGGAGTTGGGTCCCCGCAAGAGAGCCCGGCGGGGCCCCGGGGGGGTGCCGTGCCGTCGTCCCAGGGTAGGGTGAGAAGCCAAGGAAAAGGAGCGTCACCCGACGCACTTCACCACAGCGTGGGCTCGCATGTTCGCATGTTGCGCCTCGGTGGGGTGCGGGTCTGGGACGTGGCCTTCGTGACCGGGCGATCTCGGTGCACCTGGTGTTGCGGCGCCGGGCGCTTTCTGCCTTCGCTGTGGCCAACCGATGTTGTGCCTTCATTCCGGCTGGCGGTAGCGTGGCGACGAGCTCCTGTGTGGCTAACCGTCTCCATAATCTAGAACTGCTTCGGTGCTTGCAGTCGACACTAAGGCTCGATGGGCCGCGTTGGCTGCCGCAACGTAGACTGGGCTGACGGCGGTGCGGGTGGGGACCGAGGCGGGCGCTCCTCGTCTGTTGGCCCTCTCGGTGAGCTCGCCGAAGCAGCTTTCAACTTCCACCAGGTTCCGCTCGGCCAGGAGCTCGGTGATGTTCCTCGGTGCCACCGGGCATGGAAGGCGCGTCTGCGGCAATGCCCGCCACCTGCCCGCCACCTGCCCGGCCTCCTCTACGCCTCGCTGCGGGCTGGTCGGCTTGGTCCTCACCTCGCCTCCTTACGGCGGCTCGGGACTCCACCTCACCGCGCGCGTAGGCGCTCCAGCGCCCGCCGGTCCCGCTTGGTCGGCCGCCCGGGTGCAGTCCGAAGGAGGCCCGGCTGGTCCGTCGGGTCGCGTTGCGGTCTCGGCGGACCGTGGTCGACGAGGCACCCGGCGGCGACCGCCGGGCTGACCCGCTTGTTGATCGGCACCACCACCTCGAGCTGGCGGTCCCAGCCGTCGACCCGCACCTCGACCAGGTCCCCCGGTCCGAGTGGGTGGGAGGGCTTGACGGTCCGGCCGCCGATGTGCACGTGCCCGGCTCGGCAGGCCTCGGTGGCGAGGCTGCGCGTCTTGTAGATCCTCACCGCCCAGAGCCAACTGTCCACTCGCGACGCGCCGCCGGCCATCGCGCCCGACGGTACCCCGCGGAGCGGGCCGTGGCGACGCGCCGCCAGCGCTCCAGCGCCAGCGCTTCCGGCCTGGCGCCCCGGCGCCCCGGCGGCGAAGGCACGAGGTCCCGGAGCGACCCGGCTCACCCACGACCCCGACGACGCGCCACGATGGGGTGATGTCCGCCTGGAACGATCGCTGGCCCGCACTGCTCGGTCGCTGCGTCGTCGGGCTGCTGGTCATCAGCGGACTGGCCGCAGGGCTTACCGCTTGCGGGGAAGGGGCAGGCGCGCAGCCCCCCGATCCGCCGGGCCGCTCGGCCAGCCCGGTACCCGCCTCGCCGGGCGGGGTGCCAGGGACCAGCCGGCCGCGACCGGCCAGCGGCTCCGCGCCCACCTCCACCACCATCTCCTCGTCTTCCACCACCACCACCACCGTTCCCGCCAGCCTTCCGGCGAGCCCCGAGCTCGCAGCGTCGGCCCTCCTCGACGCCTGGGTGGCCGGCGATCGCGCCTCGGCGGCCGAGGTGGCCTCCCCCGAGGCCGTCCAGGCGCTGTTCTCGACCGCCTACGACGGCCAGTCGCTGGTCCCGCGTGGCTGCTCGAGGCGCTCCCAGCCCTCTGTCACCTGCAACTACGGGCCAGCTGGCGAGGTACCTCCGAGCTCTCCGACCTACCGGCTCGTGCTCGTCGACCGGCAGCGTGGCTGGTACGTCCAGAGCGCGCTCGTGGTCCCTCCTCCGAGCACGGTGAGTGGGTAGGGGGCCAAAGGCGGAGGCTACGATCGGACAGGTCGGCTGGCGCCGGGGTCGGTGGCCGAGCGAGCGACGGCGCCCGGACCGATAACCCGAGGAGCGTGGCGGTGTCGATGCGGATGGGTGGCTCCGGCGGGTGGGGGCTCATGCGCTCGATGCGCCGGGACTCCTCGGTCGTGCACCAGAAGCTACCCAAGGGGATCTTCCGGCGGATCGCCCGCTTCGCCTCTCCTTACCGCTGGAAGCTCCTCGCCTTCCTCGTCATGATCGTGCTCGACGCGCTGGTCGGTGCGGCGAGCCCGCTGCTGTACCGGATGATCATCGACCGGGGAATCGGGCATCACGACGTGTCGCTGATCGCGGTGGTTGCAGGGGTGCTCGCCGCCCTTGCGGTCGCAGACGCCACCCTGACCCTTGCCGAGCGCTGGATCTCGGCGGTCATCGGGGAGGGACTGATCTTCGACATGCGCACCCGGGTGTTCGACCACATCGACGCCATGCCGATCGCCTTCTTCACCCGCACCCAGACCGGCGCGCTCATCTCCCGGCTCAACAACGACGTGCTCGGCGCCCAGCAGGCCTTCACCAACACCTTCTCCTCGGTCGTGGGCAACCTGATGACCGTCGGCGTGACCCTGGTCGCGATGCTCGTGCTGTCCTGGCGGATCACGCTGCTGGCCCTCGTCATCCTCCCGGTCTTCTTGTTCCCCGCGAGAGCGGTCGGGCGCCGGCTCGCAAAGATCACCCGGGACGCCTACAACCTCAACGCCGAGATGACCTCGACGATGTCGGAGCGCTTCAACGTCTCGGGTGCGCTGCTCGTCAAGCTCTACGGCCGGCCGGGCTCGGAGGAGGGGCTGTTCGCCGAGCGGGCCGGCAGGGTGCGTGACATCGGCATCACCCAGTCGCTGTACTCCGGGGTGTTCTACGTCTCGCTGATGCTCACCGCGTCGCTCGCCACCGCCCTCGTCTACGGCGTGGGTGGCGACATGGCGGCGCAGGGGACCCTCCTCGTCGGCACGGTGGTCGCCCTCACCGCCTACCTGAACCGCCTCTACGGGCCGCTCACCTCACTGTCCAACGTCCAGGTCGACGTGATGACCGCCCTGGTGAGCTTCGACCGGGTCTTCGAGGTGCTCGACCTGGAGCCGCTCGTCTCCGAGAGCCCCGAGGCAGTGGAGCTGCCCCGTGGGCCCGCCCTGGTGGAGCTCGACCACGTCGACTTCTCCTACCCGACACCCGAGGAGGTCTCGCTCGCCTCGCTCGAGTCGGTTGCGGTGCTGGAGAACGCCCCCCGACAGCAGGTGCTCTTCGACGTCAGCTTCGCTGCCGAGCCCGGCCAGTTGGTCGCCCTGGTGGGTCCTTCGGGTGCCGGCAAGACGACGATCAGCCACCTGGTCCCCCGGCTCTACGACGTGCGCTCGGGCGCAGTGCGGGTGCACGGGGTCGACGTGCGCGACGCGACCCTCGCATCGCTCCACGAGGTGGTCGGAGTGGTCACCCAGGATGCTCACCTGTTCCACGACACGATCCGCTCCAACCTGCTCTACGCCCGACCCGACGCCAGCGACGAGGAGCTGTGCGAGGCGCTGCGAGCCGCACAGATCCTCCCGCTCGTCGAGTCGCTCCCCGATGGCCTCGACACCCTCGTCGGGGACCGGGGCTACCGGCTCTCGGGGGGCGAGAAGCAGCGGATCGCGATCGCCCGGCTGCTGCTCAAGGCCCCCGACGTCGTGGTGCTCGACGAGGCCACCGCCCACCTCGACTCCGAGTCGGAGGCCGCAGTCCAAGAGGCGCTCTCCCGGGCTCTCGAGGGCCGGACCTCGATCGTGATCGCCCACCGGCTCTCGACGGTCCGGGACGCCGACCAGATCCTCGTGGTGGAGGCCGGCCGGATCGTCGAGTCCGGCACCCACGAGCAGCTCCTCGCCGCCGACGGGCTCTACGCCGAGCTCTACCGCACCCAGTTCGAGGACCAGGAAGTCTCCTCGGCCGGCAGCGACCCGGCCCCCGCAGCCGGTTAGCCCTCGTCGGCCCTCCCCGTCGGTCCTGGGGCCGGTGC